>WFTO01000162.1 GCA_015485435.1 Anaerolineae bacterium
ATGTCGTCCATATGGATCATGGCATCGGGCAATTCAAGGGCTTGACTAAACTCGAACTTGACGGCATTGAACGAGACTATTTGTTGATTACCTATGCCAAGGGCGACAAGCTTTATGTGCCTGTGCATCAAGCGGATCGTCTCGCTCGTTATGTGGGACCAGGCGCTGACGCTCCTCCGCTCAATCGGCTGGGCACCGCGGATTGGGAGATGGCCAAACGCCGCACGAAGAAGGCGGTGGAGGCCATCGCTCACGATCTATTGATGCTATACGCCAAACGGGAAACCATGCCAGGCCATGCATTCGCGCCAGACACCGACTGGCAACGAGAGCTGGAAGCTTCCTTCCCATACATCGAGACCGACGATCAGCTTGTGGCCATCGAAGCGGTCAAAGAGGACATGGAAAAACCGCAGCCCATGGATCGGCTCGTCTGTGGGGATGTGGGATATGGAAAGACAGAGGTGGCTTTACGTGCTGCCTTCAAGGCCATCATGGATGGCAAACAGGTGGCCGTGCTTGTTCCAACAACCGTATTGGCCCAACAGCACTACAAGACCTTTCGCCAGAGATTGAAAACGTTTCCCGTTGAAGTGCATATGCTTTCTCGGTTTCGCACTCGCAAGCAACAGCAAGAAACGATCGAGGGCCTGGCAAAGGGCGTGGTGGATATCGTCATCGGCACCCATCGGCTGCTCTCTGATGATGTGCAATTCAAAAATTTGGGGCTTCTTATCGTGGATGAGGAGCAACGGTTTGGCGTGCGTCACAAGGAGCGCATCAAGCAATTGCGCACCCAGATCGATGTCCTTACCCTCACAGCGACGCCCATTCCCCGAACTCTGTACATGAGCCTTGCTGGCGTTCGGGACCTTAGCACCATCGAAACTCCGCCTATCGAGCGCCAACCCATCCAGACCGTGGTCAGTTTTTATGATGAAAACCTTATTCGCAGCGCCATTTTGCGAGAGTTGGATCGCGGCGGCCAGGTGTTTTTTGTCCATAATCGGGTGCGAGGCATCGAGCAGATAGCCAACCAGCTGCGAAAGCTGGTTCCTGAAGCCCGCATCGTTGTCGGCCATGGCCAAATGCCTGAACGACAGTTGGAAAGCGTTATGCTGGCATTCGCGGAAGGTGAATACGATGTCCTCATCAGCACGACCATCATCGAAAGCGGACTGGACATCCCCAACGCCAATACCATCATCATCAATCGCGCCGACCAGTTTGGATTGGCCCAGCTTTATCAGTTACGAGGCCGGGTGGGGCGCAGTGCAGTGCGGGCGTACGCTTATCTTCTCTATGATAAACACGCTCCCCTTTCGCCCGAAGCCCGACGTCGCCTGGAGGCGATTCAAGAAGCCAATGAGTTGGGTTCGGGGTTTCGCATCGCCATGCGCGATCTCGAGATACGCGGTGCGGGCGAGTTGTTGGGATCGCGCCAGCATGGTCATATTGCCGCGGTCGGATTCGATATGTATGTACGCTTGTTGGCCCAGGCAGTCGAAGAGCTGAGGGAGCAAGGACATTTGCCAGAAACCATTGACGCCATTAAAGGACTTCTGGCTCCATTGACTCCCAGTGTGCAACTGGATTTGCCATTGCAGGCGGGCATTCCTCGCGATTACATCGAGAATGAAGAACTGCGACTTCAGCTCTACCGTCGCATCGCAGGGCTTGGGTCGCTGGGCGAACTGGATGATATGGCCGAGGAGCTGGTCGATCGCTTTGGTCCCCTACCCAGTGAGGTGCATGATTTACTTTTTCAAGTGAAGGTGAAACTCCTGGCCTCTCGGGCAGGAGTCACCGCCATTGGGCGGGATGGAGTCCAGCTCATTGTGCGGAGTCCCGCGGTTGCTCGTCTGTCGCGGTTGGCGTTACAGCATCATTTGGGCGAGCAGGCGCGCGTAGGGTCGCGAGCCATTTGGGTCACCATCGACGAAGAGGGAGAATGGCGTGAACGTCTCTTGCATGTGTTGGATATTTTGTCTGCAGGCGCGGGATGACCGGCGTATGTCGTGTGGAGCTTATTTCCAATGCACCAGGGGTGATTAAGACCGGCTTTCCATAGGGCCGGAGAAAGGCGCTTCCTCTCCATTTGGGAGTAGCTCTTGAACTCGTAATTCCGCCTTATCGAGCAGTTCCTGGCAGTAAGCTACCAACTTCATTCCCTGCTCATAGCGTTCAAGGCTTTCCTCTAGACTGCCATCACCACGCTCTAATGCCTCAACCAGCTGTTGAAGCTGCGTTAGCGCCTCTTCGAACGTAAGTTGCATTTGCGTATTCATCACATTTCCCCTGAGGTTGGAATCAACCATGGACGTAAAAAGTGGATTGGCGATTAGAGACTGTTATGAACTTTCCGCTCATCTCATGGCCATTTTCACGTCAAGAACCATTTAATAGCACGCAGATAACGCTGATGCGACGGATTCACGCGGATTCTCTCAGAAAAAATTCTTTTTATCTCAAAAATCCGCGTGAATCCACTTAATCTACGTCATCAGCGTGCCATGAAAAGCTACAAGTCGTGAGATTTGGCATAAAAGCGGTTCAAAGTGCATAACAGCCTCTAGAGAGAGAGTGTGGTGCCCAGAGGGGCGTCAGGATTGTTTAAATGGGCTTCCAGTCTTCCCGGAATTTCTCCAGAGATGAGATGAACCTTCATGTGGGGGTGGCGGTGTAACAAAGCCGCCATCTCTTGGATTTTGGCAGCCATGCCCCCGGTGACATCGACGCCATGAGAGCCCCCAAGCGCTGTAGAGAGGGTGGATAACTCATCGAGCCGGAGGTGAGGAATGCGTTGCGCCTGACGGTTCTGAAATGGGTCTGCGTCGAATACGCCGTCCACAATGCCAACCAGGGTGAAGCGGCTGGGAGGAAATGAGTCGGCGAGGGCGGAGAATACCTCCTCCGTGGAAACGATCACGCCACCGAGGATTTTGTCAAAGGCAACGTCGCCGAATGTTAGAGGAATAAGCCCATGAGACAGGGCGGCGCGGATCGGTTGTAGGTGGACATCGATGATGGCTCCCTGGTGACAGGTGACCAGCGCCGATGGCGGCAAACTCACGACCGGAAGCCCGGCATGCAACAATGCTGCGAGGACGATCCGGTGGAGTTGCCCCGCAATGTAGCCCGTTTCTACAAACCCCTGCCAGCCCTCCCTGTTTTCGACTCCTGTGCGAATTCGATAGCGCTTTCCTACGACATGGCCATAACTGCCACTACCATGGCCGATAATCCATGGTTTGTGGGAGCCGGAATGATAAACGTTCGCGAGCTCTTGAGCCAGGCGTTGAATCACCAGGGGGCGTGGGGTCAGGGGGGTGTTTTTGTCAGTAATCAGACTGCCCCCCAATTTAATGAAGTGATACATCATGGCTGTAGGATCAGGGTTGGTTTAAGAATGGATACAATCGACGGTAGTGCTCCGCCTGCACGGTGATGGTGCGCACATACTTTTGCGTCTCTCGGAATGAAATCAATTCGACAAACAGGTCTTCATCGCCATTTGACAGATCCCACCAAAAGGCGGCGTTGCCAGGTCCTGCGTTGTAGGCCGCCAGGGCTTTGAAGGTGTTCCCATTGCTGCGGGTCAGTTCTTCGCTGAGGATGTAGGCGCCAAGGTGCAGACTGATCATCGGGCGTTTCAAATCGTTGATGGAAAAGTCCTTCATGCCCAATTGGTTGGCGGCGGAGCGCCCGGTTGCGGGCATGATCTGAGCCAGTCCTTGGGCGCCAACAATGCTGGCTGCAGGCGCCCAGAACAAGGACTCCTGGCGGATAAGCGCGAAGAACAAAGCGGGATCGAGGTGGAAATCCTCGGCAGCTTGGAGGATAAGGTCTCGATAATAAAGTGGGTAGACCAATTCCTGCAAGGCGCGAGGGACATTCACGATGGATTGACCTGAGATCGTCACTAACCGTTCTGCTGCTCGAATGGAGGTGTCGTAATAGCCCAAGTCTCGGGCAAAAAGGGCGAGTTGCCAAAGTCGCACCGGATCGTCAAGCCAGGTCAGGCGCAAACGTTCCAGTTCCCAGTGTCCGCGGGCGTCTTCGCCAATGCGGTGCCAGGCTTCGATGCGCTGAAATGCGGATGGCGATTGTTCGAACGAGGAGGGCGAAGTGTCAGGGGAAAACGTCGCTATCCAGGCGATCACGTCTTGAAGTGGCGGTTCTGGAGGAGGCGTTACCGTCGTTGGGGGCTGTACGTGGTCTTGAATTTTCTGTTGTGCGCGAATCCCGTAAAAATTGTTCAGTCCCCAACGTTGAGCGGTTTCACGCCAGTGCGTCAACGCTTGTTCTTCCTTCCCTGTTGCAAGGAGCAATTTCCCAAGCCAGAAATCGGCGGCTGCATGCCACATGGTCCGACCCGCCATAGCGTGTTCTTTCCACAGTGCGCGTGCTTCGGCTTCATGGTTCAGTCGATAATGGATCAACCCTGCACGGAAGCCGGCTTGTGCGGCATAGTCGCTCTGGGGAAAGAGTTGCGCCAGACGGGCGAAATCTTCGGCCGCCTGTAACCACTTATCTTGATCTTGTCCGGCGAGGACGGCTGCCCACCATAGCGCCGTGGCCGCTATTTCGGGGTCGGTTGTGTTTTCCGCGGCGGCGAGATATACCTCGCGTGCATCTTCACGTAATCCTTGACGCCAAAGACTGCGGCCTAAGCCTAGCCACGCCAGATTCTTGACCGACGGATTCGAGGTCGTGGTTAACACATTGCGCCACGCCTCGGCAGCCTGCGCATAATTTGAGGCTGCTTCATATGCTTGTGCCAGAAGCGTGTATGCCTGGTCGGTGCGGTCTTCGGGCGTTTGTTGTAAATGGATGGAGAGAACGGAGATGGCGGGGAGAAAAGCGCCGGCTGCGATGTCAATCTCTGCGCGCAAGAGGGGATCGACGGCCTGTTCCGCGTTCACAAGTTCAATCAGAGCCAGATACGCATAGCGACTGTTTTTGTCTGCCAGCGTGGCTTGGTGAAAGCTTCGCCAAGCGGCTTCTTCTTGCCCCGCGTTTTTTTGCACTTCACCCAACCGATACCAAATTTCCGCTCGGTAAGATGGGGACTTGGCGGTTTTCAGGATGGCTTGGTATTGAGCCAGTGCTTCATCGGCGTCGCCAGCAGCCAGGGCACTTTCTGCCAGTCCTTCACGTGCGTGCAATGCAGTGGCAGTGTCGGTAGCATGTTGAAGCGCTTGTTGGTAGGCGACCTGGGCGCGCATAGGGCGACTTGCGGTCAACCAGGCGTCGCCAGCGGCAATCCAGCCATCCGCAGCCAATTGGGCGCTTATTTCGGCATACGCTTCGAAAGCGCGGGCCGCGCGTTCTGGATCATCGGGAAGCGTTGCTTTTCCCAACCAGTAGAACGCTTCTGGGAAGCGGTCACGCGTTGCGTCTTGTTTGGTGATCTCTTCGAACAAAGCGGCGGCTTCTTTGGTTTTTCCTTGGGCAAATAGCGTTTTCGCCAGCATGAGGCGAGCCACAGACGCCTGTTCAGGATCGGCATTGCTTGTCAGAAAGGTTTGCAAGAGCTCTGCAGCGGCTTGCAGATTGCCGTTTTGGAGTTGTTTCTTGGCTTTGTCCAGAGAAGAGGGGGTGGGAGTGCTCGTGGGAACGACTGGCTCGATGGTTGACTGTTGTAT
>WFTO01000163.1 GCA_015485435.1 Anaerolineae bacterium
CCTCCAGTTCGGAGGCAATTTGTTCGGCGATGGTAACGGCTGCATTCCGTTGCGATTCATGCGTGCTGGCTCCCAGGTGGGGAGTGGCAATCACGTGGGGATGTTGCACCAGTTCAGGATTGGGATTGGGTTCATTTTCGAAGACATCCAGCGCCGCCCCTGCCAGATGTCCACTGTTGAGCGCGGCAAGCAAGGCGCGTTCGTCAACGATGCCGCCCCGAGCCGTATTGATGAGATAGGCGCCCTGTTTCATGCGCGCCAGCTCTTCTTCTCCGATCAAGCCGATATTTTCGGCTCGTTTGGGGACGTGTAGCGTGACGAAATCCGCCATTTCTAACAGATCATAGAGATCATAAGGGGTGACGCCTTCGGCCAGAGCAAGCTCGGGGGTCAGACGTGGTTGATTGACGATGATGCGCATGCCGAAGGCTGCGGCCCGACGCGCAACCTGCCGTCCAATGCGTCCAAAACCGATAATGCCCAGGGTTTTTCCTTCCAGCAGGGTGCCTAAAAATTGTTTTTTGGCCCACTTGCCTTGTTTCATAGAGGCGTTAGCTGCGGGGATGTGACGCGCCAGTGCGATCATTAACCCCAGGGTGTGTTCTGCTACCGCCAGGGTGTTCGCGTCTGGGGCGTTGATGACCTTGATGCCGCGTGAACGTGCTGTGGATACGTCGATATTATCGAGCCCGGCGCCCGCCCGAGCGATAATTTTTAGCTGCGGAAGGGCGTTGATAACCCTTGCCGGGATGTGGGTGCGACTGCGGACGATGAGCACGTCCGCATCTTTCGCCACTTCGACAAGTTCGTCGGGGGTGTAGTGTCGTTTGAGTTGAATGACGCGTCCGATCTGGCGTAGTCGGTCGACGCCTAAAGGGTGAATGGGATCGCAAATAATGATGGTAGGAATGCCGAGTTTTGTCATAGGAGTGCCTGATGGTGGAGTGTTTGGGGTGTTGAGGATTGATTATAAATGATTTTGGGAGGTGTTCAAAGGTCGCACATGAGATGGCTTTGGTTTGAGGGAAGGAGGCGCTAGCCTACGCGTTGTCGTCTTCATCCTCAGCAGCATCGCTTTCAGGTTCATCGACAATGAGCGACTCCTCAATGTCTTCGGGCTCCAGCAGAGGAGTGGCGACATCTTCCTCCACGGCGCTATAATTTTGTTGTTCAGGCATGGCCGCGTGGACATGAATGCGACGGAATTGTTTGCCGTTCGCCACGGTGACCACCATATCAAAGGCGATGTCTTTGGGTAGCAGCCCGAAGTCTTGCAAGGTCCAGATGGTGGTGATTCTGTCTGACAGGTTAGGCCATTGGTCCTTGGCCCACAGGTAACGCTGTCGACTGAACTGCCAGATCTCTTCTGGTTGGCGGATGGGCTTGAAGGACTGATACTCGGCCCATATCTTTTCGTGGGGGGTGAGCGGGAAGAGGATGTCGATCATGGCTTGTTGAACAATCTCTGGGCCGCGGCCCGTTTCGGGCGAGATCCAATTCACATGGTAGTTGTGAATAAACATGAAGATGCCGAAGTGAGAGTAACGCTCAATCCTTCGTACAATCAGTTCTTTCTGCGCGTAGGCCCGTTCATAGGCCTCTGCCAGGATGAGATTGGGTTCTTCGATGCGTTCTTCGTCATGTCCTAATGTTTTTTCGAAGATATTTGCATCCAGGTTGTACAGGTAGGCGACCAATTTCTGCACTCGCCAGAAGTCGACGTTGAACTTAACCAGGCGACCTTCATGTTGCAGATCGGTGAGCGCGTCGGCGATGCCGCGCTGTCGGGCTTGCTCAATGGCCCGTTCGATTCCAGAGCGGGGACGAATTTTTTCTTTTCCTGCCACGATTTTATCGATAATGAGACGGACATCTTTCTTTTTAATGCCCCCATTGGCGATAAGAATCTGAAACAGTGTGATGGCGACCCCGGCGATAGAGACTGCATACAGAGCATGGGTCTTTTCGGCGACGAGCACTGCGCCCATGAGATAGCTGGCGAACATGCCCCGTGCGCCAGCGAAACGCAAGGTCTTGGCTTCGGGCGATCCTGGACGAATGCCCTTCTTTTCGAGGACATCGTCTCGCACAAAGAAGACGGCTGTGCTGGTGATGATAAAGGCGCTGACAAAGCCGAATGCGTAATAACTTTCGACCACGACTACCTGTTTGATGATGGGGATGAGAATGGCAGAAACGGCCCATATGATGCCGATGCCGATGCGATCATCCAGCAAGAAGCCGGGGAGACGCCCCAGCCTGGCGGCATTGGCTGCGACCGCGGCCCCGCCGACATATCCGCCTCCTTGAGCCAGTAATAGGATGATCGCCATAAGCGTACCGGCGATGAACAAAAAGCTTGCACCTACGGTTCCTGAGAGGGTTTCGGTGATGGCTCTGGATACGGCGATGTCGTAGGATACTTCCTGGATGAATTGTTCATGGTCGGGGGGCGGCGGTTTAGGGGGGCGGATCTTGCCTCCCAAGATTCCCTCGAAGGGGTTTGCCAGCGCTTCCTGGGCATAGATGGCCTCGGCAGCCAGCTCATCCGCTTTGGTCACTCGAATTTTTTCGGGATCCACACCGGGGCTCATCGCCTGAGTGGCCACGATTTCATATTCAATGAGCAACGTGCTATATCCTTCTGTGGCCGGGATTTGCCACCGATTGGCGGCATAGAGCTGCGCAACGCCGGTGCCGATGAGGAAGAGGGCGGCCAGGGTCAGAGCGACGCTGATTACCTTCCATTTGGGGCGGGCGGCGTGTTTGCCGCTGGCAGGAATGACTTCATAGCCGGAAAAACCAAGCATGGCGCTGGACATGGATCGGAAAAAGAGCTGCAAAATGATTACTGTTCCCAATGCCGCCATATCCTGTTGCGCCCGCACGACGTGTTCTACAACGTTGGTTGCTTGCAATCGGCGGATGATGCCGTCAGTGAGAAAGGCCCACTCAGGATGACGCACCGCTTCGGTGGCCACCAGGGTTAGTGCGCCTAGTGTGAAGAGGGTGAAGGCGCCTCCGCCGATGAGAAACAGCGGCACGGCCTTTTTCGGTCCCATGAGCACCAACACCACCATAATAAAGAAGGCAAAGAACTCAGCAAGGAGGATACGATAAGGCGCTAGCTCGGGCATGACAAGCATGGTGACATCGGCCGCTGAAATCGAGCTGATGATGATGGTGAGCACGGCGTCCACAAAGAAGAGGCTCGTGCCCACCCACGATAACCAGCGTAGCCATTTCGGGCCGATGGCTTCCACCATGGGGCCGCTGCCCCCTGCATTTGGGCGCAGATAGCTGCCTGCTTTGTATGCGGGCACGATGCCGAAGTAGAGTAGCACCGATAGAACGATGAACGCCCAAATCGCAATTTTGTGATAGCCCGCTGCACCATGAATCGCCAGCAGCGTCTGATAGGCGGCTACGCTAAACGCATCGGCCGCTATCTCAAAAATCAGTGCGAAAACTCCAAGTCCTGTGCCGCCTAATAGCAAGCCCTCGACCAGCAGTTTGGGTAATTTCCGTTTTGCTTCAACGCGTTCTTGCTCAGGAATGTAGTTTTTGAAGATCATAAAACCTCGCCAAAAAAGAAAAAAACGGCGCGCCATGAGGCGGCCCTTTTCCGGAACGACGATGTTCTTCTTTCAAGCGCGTGTCATTTTGGCTTGCCTTGCAGCCAGCCCCATGAACTGCGTCTTGTTTTTCAATGAGGGATGAATAATAATAAGGGAAACGCCAATGATCCTATGCAAAATGCATTGATTTTGCAAAAACCTGTGAGAAGTATGACCATGTCGCCCGAATTTTTCCCAGACTTTGACCCCAACCGTGGAGCCACCGGCATCGCCCGGGTGGAGGATGTCGATTTCGAGAAAATGCCTCTTCTGCCTGCGATCGTGCAGGATGCCAGCACCGGGGAGGTGCTCACCCTTGCTTATATGAACCGCGAGGCGTTGGCACGTACCCTGGAATTGAAACAAACCGTGTTTTGGAGTCGTAGCCGGGGCGAATTATGGCATAAAGGCGCCACCAGCGGCCATTTTCAGGACGTGGTTTCCATTCATCTCGATTGTGATGGAGATGCGCTTTTGATATTGGTTCATCCCCACGGCCCCGCCTGCCATACGGGCGCAGAAACTTGCTTCTATCGACGTTTGCAGCCCTGATGGCTGCGGGATTACTCCCACCATTCACAAATGCCCATTGCCTGCCGCCAGGCGGCAATGGCCCGGGTGCGAGTTTCCTCATCCAGTGGGGCAAGGGGGAGTCTCGGCTCGCCCGGTTCATAGCCACGATGCTCAAGAATGGCTTTGATGGCGGGGATGCCCAATCCACCGATGCGTCCATGTAATTCAGTAATGGCTCGTTGCAATGCCGCCGCCCGCGTCAGGTCCTGCTTTCGGACTGCTTGCCAAAGTGAGACGAACATCTCGGGGACGATGTTGGCAAAAGCGGTGATGCTGCCGGCTGCCCCCATGATGAGCGCCGGATACGTCAGATTCGGGCTGCCGGCAAACAAGGTGAAATGCTTTTCTTCCTGGATGCGGATCTGCAAGACAATGCGCTTCAAGTCTCCGGATGAGTCTTTGATGCCGATAATGTTGGGATGGTCAGCTAGTTCCTCGATGAGCGATACCGGCAGGTCGTAGGCAGTAAATGCAGGCACGGTGTAAAGAAGGATGGGAATGGGCGTGTTCTCAGCCAGAGTGAGGAAGTGCCGTCTTTGTGCGTCTGCGTTGCCACGTGTGTAATAGACGGGTGTAACGACGAGGGCTGCGTCCGCACCATCTTCTGCCGCCCATTCCAAGTTTTGCAGGGTTTGTTGCGTGCTTTCAGCGCCGCATCCCGCCAGGAGAAATCGGTCTGAGGGGATCGCTTCTCGAGCAGCCCGCAAGATCTCGCGCCGTTCACCTTCTTGCAAATACATAAATTCCCCTGTGCTTCCAAACACCAGAAAACCATGCACCCCTGCTTGCAACCATTTGGCGATGTTGGCTTGCATGGCTTTGGGCGCGGCTTGACCCTCCACAAATGGGGTAACGCATGCCGGAACGATGCCTTCAAATCTCATAATTCCTCCTGAAAACCATGTAGGATGTTGTTGTAAGAAAGATAACGGAATGGTTATGATAAAATGATATACTAAGCGTAGGCACTATCATCCCTCATTCTACACTTGGAGGCAAACCATGATCAACGACAAAGGACATCCAGATCGCCATCATGAGGAAGTTGCCGTAGGCCAGACGGTGGCTATCTGCCGATGCTGGCAGTCAGAAAAATTTCCTTATTGCGACGGTACGCATCGTAAGATCAATGCCGAAACAGGTGATAAGGTTGGCCCGGCCATCGTGAAAGCGGTTGCTGAATAATGAAGCCCATTGACGCCTGAAATGGAAGTCAATCCGCCATCCAACATTCAGGCGATAGGATCGCCTTCCATTTCAGGCGTAGCCTGCAGGCATGGCTAGGGGGCGTTGGTGGGCTTATTGGGGGGTGACTCCTCCTCGTCAATGGGGGGCACGGGCAGGTGCAGCCAGCGGAGGATGTCATCAAGACCGGGGATGGCAGGAGTGTTGCAATGATCGAAATTGGCCAACGCAGCATTGACTTGTGCGCCAAATAAGATAACGACATTGTTCAGGTACAGATACAACATCAAGGCCATGACCGCGCCAATGGAGCCATAAATGACGTTGAAGTCTGCGAATCCGGAACGTAGATACCACGAGAAACCATATCCAAGCAACACCCAGGCCATGGCTGTCAATATAGAAGAGATTATTGTAAAGCGTGCGGGCGTGCGCTGACCGGGGATGTAACGCATCATCAAAAAGACGGCAATGGTCGCCAGGAAAAAAGTCGGCAGCCCGCTGGCAAAAATCCCGAGCAAAGATGAGTATTCTTCGGAGATAGGAAAGGCCTGTAAGATTTGATAAGAGATGCCAGACAGGACAAGAAGCAGAAAAAGCGAGGGCACAGCCAGGATGATAATGATAACGCCGATGCCGCGCATGACAAAGGTGTTATGGGTGTATTGCCGGGAATGAATCAGATCAATGGCCGAAAGCAGCCCTCGTAAAAATCCCGTTGCAGACCAAAGCAACGTTAGCATGGCGATGACGCTGGTAATGGTGCTGGTGCTGACGACGCTGTGGAGCAAATCGGTGATGATCTCTGTGCCTTCTGGCATGAGATCGATCAAGGCATCTACAAAAAACTGCTGCTTGGTAGGGTCTTGCAAAATGAAGCCAATCCCCGTGGAAACGAGCATAAGCAAGGGGAAGATGGAAAAAATGGCATAATAAGTCAGGGCTGCCGAGCGTAAAAAAAGTTCGTTCCGTACCATGCCATAGTAAAAGCAACGGATGAATCGAACGCTTCGTTGCAAGTCCATTACACCCCCAATGCATGGAGCGTTTGTAAAAAGCTGACCAGGTCTTCACGACTGATCATGCCTATTACCTTACCCTGGTCCACCACCAACAATTGGTTCACCCCTTCCCTGTCCATGGCGGAGAGTGCTGTCCATAGGTCTGCGTCAGGGGAAATGGTGCGCGCTTTATCCAGCGGGATCATAATATCTTCCGCGGTTGTGGTCGTCCAGGCGGATTTTGGCGCTTGTTGAAGTTGATGGATGGTGAGGATGCCTACGGGGGCACCCTGACGCTGCACCACGTAAGCGCGCTTGCCCGAGCCCAACAAATGCTGGTTGATCAACACATCCAGAGTGGTGTGTGCAGGCAAAAGTGTGAAATGGGTGTTCATGGCCTGTTTCACCCAATAGCGGGAGAGGATGTCGCGTAATTTTTGCTGTTGCACCTGAGCTACGGCCGCGCTTTCGAGGAACCACCCAATGAACGCCAACCACATGCCATCAAAAAAATTGCGGCCCATCATCATCAATAACCCGATCGCGATAAATCCATAGGCAATAAAACGTCCCACATTCGCTGCGGTGGTGGTTGCCCGATGGATATCTTTGCTCGCTCCCCAAAGGATGGCGCGCAACACCCTGCCGCCGTCCAGAGGAAATCCCGGGATGAGATTAAAAGCAAAGAGGGCAATGTTGACATAACCGAGATAGTCAAAAATGGCGTTCAGTTGAGAGATCCCACCCAAGGTCAGCGCCAGCCCATAAAAAAGCGCACCCAACCCCAAACTGACGATAGGCCCGGCGATAGCGATCCAGAACTCCGA
>WFTO01000164.1 GCA_015485435.1 Anaerolineae bacterium
CATCCTCTACTTCGGGCTGCACACCATCGCCACCCGCGAACTGCCCACCCGCATGGGCTTCATCCATGTGCCGCCCCTGCCCGACATGGTGCGGGATGAGTCCGGCCGGTCGGGCATGAGCTTCGACGCGCTGGTACAAGCCGCCCGCGTCATCATCGACACGGTGTTGCAAGTGGCGGGTAGCAAGTAGCAGGCCATTTGCCATTTGCCATCTGCGACCTGCCACCTGCTACTGCTACTTGCAAATACCTCGCCGGCTCCGAGACGTTTCCTGAGTCGCTACAACACCTTTGTTTTGTTCATGGGGGGATCAAGCTCGGCGTTGGCCTCATCCACCTTCTCTTCCGACCCCAACACCACGATGTGTCCGACCCGATTCAGCTCAGCCAGCACATCCGCAAAGGCCCGGAAATCGGCCTCGGTCGCGTCCAAAAGCTGGTAGTGCAGGCGTTGACGGAAGGCGTCGTCCTCGCCCGCCAGATAGCGGGCCAGGGAGGTCCAGCCCTTGGCGTCGGGTAATAGATAAGGATCCTTGCGGTTTACGGCGCCAATGATGCTTTTGACAATCTCATCTTTAGAAAGAGCGACCTTGTGTAAGAAGTTTGCTGTCGCGTCATAAACGTGAAGGGTCTGCAAAAGGTTAGGATCGCGATAGGAGAGGAAATCAAAAACGCCGGACCGAGGATCGAACAGCGAGAAACCTCCATAAGCGCCCCCTTTCATGCGCACTTGCTCCCAAAGCCAAGTGGTTTGAAGGAATGCATTGATGGCGAAAATCGAGCCGTCCAGTTCATAGCCTAGGTCGTACAGGGAGCCGCCTTTGCCAACATAATTGACTTGCGCCGGAATCAACAGGGCTTCTCGTTCAAACAGGTGATTGGATGGCGACCAGTGGATCGCTTGGTGGTCTTTCGCGGGCATGCTGGCGATAAATTCACCCATGGCATCTTTGATTTTCTGCCAATTGTGGTCTTCCAGCGTGATATTCCAAAGCATGTGCGTCCGATTCATCAGCCCACTTTGAATACGCTGCAACTGCTTCAGGACCGATGGCCAATCTTGTTCCAGGCGCTGGGATAGATCGCGCAGGAAGAAGAGATAGCTGACGCCGGACATTTGTTCGTTGACCCAATCGGCCAGGGAAAAATGCGCTCGCAGACGATGATTGATGATCATGTGTCCCATGGGAACGAGGGAGGCTTCCTGGCGGGCTTTCTCTTCCAGCACGATCTGACGGAAACGCTCCATGTCATCGAGCTGAGTTTTCAATAGGATGTCTCGGATGACGTCGATCAAATCCTGAACCTGATGCATCATGGCTTTGCCGCGCACGAATAACCAGGTGACGGCTTCTCCTGTCCGTGAAGTCAAAAGGAGGGGACTGGTGGTAACGCCCCCGGTTTTGCTGCCGATACGTTGAGAGAGGGAAACGAAATCCTCATCAACATTGCCCATGTCGACCAATGCACGGGCAAACAGAGGAACATAGGGGAGGAGCTCGGAGGGTAACGCGCGCAGGTCCAGACCAACATCAAGGTAGAGAATGCCGTTGGTGGCGATGTCGTGGTAGAGGAGCCGCCCACCAGCCAGCTCGTCCGTTTCCAGGGGGATGGTGGGGACCTGTTTGTCCAGGTCGTTGAGTTTGAGGCGGGGAATAGCGGCCAGTGCGTCGGGATCGTCGGGTTGTTCCTGGAGCTTGTGCAGCGCCTCCATCTCCTCCTTGATGCGTTGCAGCTCTCGCTCTGTGAGGCGGGCTTTCTCTTGGGCTAGCCGCTCCTGTTCTTGCTTTTCTAGCGTTTCTTTGAGGTCAGGGTCAGGATATAGGGTCAGGCGTACGCGGTGGGGGTTTTCTAACAATAGATGGCGGATCATGCCCTCGAAGAAGCCTCCACCGTTTAATGCCTTGGATTTAATGGCTTCCAGCGGTTTTTCGAAAGCCATGGCCGCGAAGGGATCGTGATCATAGAGCCAGGTGTGAAGGCTGCGCAGGTAGAGGAAGAGTCCGCGCGGGAAGCGCCCCGTGTTCATCTCTCGCAGGCGGAATTCCACGGTGTTCAGGGAGGCTTCCACGGTCTTGGGATCGATGCCTTCGTCGGCCAGCCGTTGCAGCGTGTCGAAGATAACTTTTTCGATGTCCTCGGCTTTGTTCTCGTCGGTTCCCTTCAGGCCCACGGCGAAGAACGCCTGCCGCAGATCTGGGTCTAGTCCTCCCCCCACGACATCTTCGCCCAGGCCGGAATCGATGAGCGCCTTGCGCAGAGGAGACGCCGGCGTACCCAGAAGGATATGGTCCAGGACTTCTTGCGCTAGAGCCTGTTGGGGATCGGAGACTTCCTCCCATAGCCAGTTCACGGTGACAAACGCCTTGCCATCCTCGTTCGCAATGTAGGGCCGACGCAACGTGCGCGGCTCCTGCCAGCGCGGCTGAAGCTCCACACGGGAATCCACCTTCTCCGGACCGAAATCCCGCAGCCATTTGTTCATGATTTTCAGCCGTTTCTTGGGCTTGTCGTTACCGTAGAAGAAAATCCAGGCGTTGGCGGGATGGTAGTAGGCGTCGTGGAAGGCTTTGAACTGCTCGTAGGTCAGGTCGGGGATGGCGCGAGGATCACCGCCTGAGTCGAATCCGTAGGTGGTGTCGGGGAAGAGGCTGCGTTGGATCTCACGATAGAGCATGTTCTCGGGCGAGGAATACGCGCCTTTCATCTCGTTGAAGACAACGCCCTTGAAGTTTAGCTCGCCCTGGCCATCCACCTCGTAATGCCATCCCTCCTGACGAAAGGTCAGGGGCCTTAACAGGGGATAGAAGACAGCATCTAGATAGACATCGATGAGGTTGTAAAAGTCTTTGTCATTGGTGCTGGCTACGGGATAGATGGTGCGGTCGGGCCAGGTCATAGCGTTCAGGAAGGTGTTCAATGAGCCTTTGAGAAGTTCAACAAAAGGCTCTTTGACCCGATATTTTCGTGAGCCAGCCAGCACGACGTGCTCCAAAATGTGGGCCACGCCCGTGCTGTCTTTGGGCGGGGTGCGGAAGCCAACACCGAAGACTTTGTTTTCGTCATCATTTTCAACAGATATCAGTCGGGCACCTGTTTTTATATGTCGAAACAAGCGTACGCGACTGTTGATTTCCAGAATGTCGCGCTCGTCGATGAGCTCAAAGCCGTGATGTTTAGACATTCGTATTCTCCTTATGAAGATATATATGGCTATTATAGCATGTTTTTTCAGTGCGGTTTCTCAGATTGATTGCCATGCAACTTCTATGCTCCCCATGTCTTGACCTTTTCCCATTCGCCTCAAACACGACCTTGTGCTTGCAGGCGTTACATCGATTGGCGTGAAGCTAGCCCCCAATCTGGGACATGACTCGGGATTGTGGGATAACGCCATCTGGAAGCTGATGTCCCCACGGTTTGTAGTAAGCGGCATCCAGGATGGCATGCTTGAGTTCTGTGAGTTTCATTCCCTCCCGCAAAGGGGTGAGGATGTCAAATTCGCCATCGCGAAGCAAGCAAAGCCGAAGTTTGCCATCCGCGGTTAATCGTAACCGGTTGCAGGAATCACAGAAGGGCTCAGAAACTGAACTAATAAAACCGATGGTGCCGCGTGCGCCTGCCAGTCGGAAGGGACGCGCCGGGTCTCTCGGGTCATGCCCTGGCACGGGTTGCATCGGACCGAGAACGGATTCGATTTTCTCCTGGGTTTCTGCAGAACGTACGACCGCGGATTGGGCGAAGTTCGCTTCACTTCCAAAGGGCATCAGTTCGATGAAGCGAATGTCCCACGCTCTGTCCAAGGTTAATTTCGCCAGTTCGACGACTTCATCATCATTGAATCCCCGAGTGACGACCGCGTTGATTTTGATAGGGCGCAATCCCGCGGCCTCTGCTGCTTCGATCCCTGCAAGCACTTTGTCCAGGCTTCCCCAGCGGGTGATAAACCGGAATTTTTTCGGGTCCAGTGTATCCAATGAAATGTTAACCCGTCGTAGCCCTGCACGCGCCAACGGTTCGGCCAGTTGGGCCAATAAGATGGCGTTTGTGGTCATGGCGATGTCGTGAATGCCCGGAATGTGAGCGATTTGTCGGACAATTTCGACTACATTGGGCCGAACAGTGGGTTCACCGCCAGTCAATCGCACTTTGTTGATCCCCAGATCGGCCATTAAGCGAACGATGGTAATGATTTCATCGTCGGACATCAACTCCCTGCGTGGGCGAAAGGTCATGTCTTCGGGCATGCAGTAGACACAGCGCAGGTTGCAGACGTCGGTTAGGGAAACGCGCAGATACGTCAGACGTCGACCAAATTGATCGATAATTTGAGCAGGTATCTCTGAGGTGGAACGATGCTGTTCTTTCATAAGGAGGGATGGTGTTTGAAAGAATGGTTGGCGGTGAACGGCACCGGGGCTATTCCGTTAGGTAGATCGAAGTTCGATCGATGTGCCTGCAAGGCTTAGCGTTGAGTGATTCTAAAGGGGACGATGCGACTCATTGTAGTTGTTCTTAGTGAATTTTTCAACTAGAAAAGTTGCGCCAGGCCAGCATCTGGTTTGTTTCGGAAGCGCTCCATATTCTCTGGCGTCGTCTGGGATCCAACGGGAAGATAGGCGGCTGTGCTCAGCGTTTTCTGAGATATGAGGAGAAGTTATTCGGAATCTGAGATTTAACCAGGCTCAGTGGTTAATGGCAACGATGCGGGTATCGGCGGTGTGCTGGGTGCCGAAGAGGTCTCTTTTGGCAAAAGGCGATATGTACAACGGGGTTCCCCGTTGAGAATATGGGTCAAGCGCTGGGGCGTCATGCCCGTGAGGCGTCTGACCAGCGTATCATCCATGTGACATATCTCGGGATGGCTGCTTACGAGCTCTTTGTAGGGACAATGGCAGGTATGGAGAATGATCTGTTCTCCATGGCATTCACAAAAGGCCATATAGCCCTCACGATTGAGGAAATCAATGGCCGCGGCAAGTCGTTCTTTGGGCGGCAGGTCATCCAGGTCTGAAGGGGCTTGCCGCAGTGTATATTCCGCCAGTTCTTGCATGACGGTTTTCATGTCCTCTGGCGAAAGCACCCGTTTGAGTACTTCCATGCTGAGTTGCGCTAACTTCTGGTAGTTGTGTGGAAAGAAGGCGTCCGCTTCAGGTGTCAGCGCGTAAAGGCGCTTTGGTCTTCCGGCCCCTGCCTGCCGACGCACGCGCGATGCCTCAACCAGGTTATCTCCGATAAGCAAATCAAGATGGTGGCGCACGGAAACGGGCGCCATGTCCAGGTGATCTGCCAGTTCGGTAATCGTGGCCTGGCTGTGACGTTTGAGGTACTCGAGAATTTTTTGTCGGGCTGGATGCAAGGTTGGTTTGATGTGATATCTGACTGATGCCAGGAGTGAAAGGGGCGAGGTTTGCCAAATCGTTTAAAAAAATGTTTTGCTATTCTAACATGCCGTCAGACCGATGTCAATTTTTATCAAAAATTTCATAGAAATTCGATTCGCATGAAAAGAGGGAGAGGCGGATGAGGTGAAATGAGCTAGATCGGGTATAATGAATGATGCAGTTTGTTCCTGGACATTGGTTTCAAACGGCAGAAACAATTATGACTGATATCATCGAACTGAAGTTGACGGGCATCGCCCATGGCGGAGAGGCGTTTGGCAAGGCCGAGGGGCGGATCATCTTTGTAAGCTATGCCCTTCCGGGTGAGCGGGTGCGCGTTCAGATTGTTGAACGCCATCAGCGTTGGGCTCGAGCTCGTTTGGTCGAGGTGCTTGAATCAAGCCCATATCGCATCGAGCCTGCCTGCCCTCTCTTTGGCCCTGATCGTTGTGGTGGCTGTCAATGGCAACATATCGTCGTTGATATGCAGCGCGATTATAAGGCTCGGATTTTACGCGATCAGCTGCGCAGGTTAGGGGGATTGAAGAAGCCGCTCGTGCGTCCCACTCGCCAAGCGGGCGAGACTTGGGGATATCGCACGCAAATGGTATTTTTCAACTCTGGACAGGGCATGTTGGGGTTGCGAAAGCCCAACAGCCGGGACGTCTTTCCGATAGAGAGTTGTCCTTTGCTGCATCCACAACTCGAGGCGCTTTTTCAGGATTTCAACGCGGCGTGGCATGGCCTACGCAGTGTTGACATGTCAATTAGTTTGAGCACAGGGGAAAAGCTGGTTTCCCTGCGGACGCTCCGGGACGAAGCCCCTGTTATTGAGGTGGATTTTCCTGTGTCGGTTGTTTTGGAACACCGTGATGGTTACATTGAACCCTTGGTGGGGTCTCCATGGTATTTTGAAACGATTCAGGGACACACCTATCGTTTCAGTCCGGGCACCCGACGCCCCTTCAATATCCCCGCGGCGGCAACGCTGATTGAGGCTGTAGCGGAGTATCTGCAAGCGGGGCCCGGACATGTCCTCATGGATGTGTATTGCAATCAGGGGCTGTTCACACTCGGTTTGTCGGAAAGGGTCAGCCTCGTTATCGGCATCGAGGAGCACGCAATGGCGATGGAGAATTGCGCATTTAGCTGCGGTCATCTCGATAATGTGGTCTTACATGAAGGCCCGCCAGCCAAAGTGCTTCGTCGATTGAAAGATCCCATTGACCTCGCAGTGGTCACCCCACCTGATGATGGTTTAGGTCACCGGGTTGCACAAAATCTGGCTCGACTGGGAGCCAGGCGTCTGGTGTATGTAGCTCATAATCCGGCCACCCTCGCGCGAGATTTAAACAAGCTTCGTGCTGCCAACTATCGTTTCGTCGAAGCTGTGGCTGTGGATATCGCTCCTCAAACCTATTATTTCACGACAGTAGCGCTTTTCACTCGCTAAGTATCTCTGTCCATTCCACTTTCAACAACAATAACAATTCACCCATCTATTGAATAGCTAACATGCAAAAGAACACAAAACAAACCAAAAACACATTAAAATTTATCCCCCTTGGCGGTCTGGGAGAAATTGGCCGCAATATGAATGTCTTTGAATATGGGAAAAATATTCTCATTGTCGATGCCGGGGTTATGTTCCCGGAACAAGACATGCTCGGCGTCGATCTGGTGATCCCAAATTTCGATTATTTACGCGATAAGAAGGATTGGGTGCGCGGAATCGTGATTACCCATGGTCATGAGGACCATACGGGCGCGCTTCCTTTTCTACTTGAGGAGATTCAGGCGCCTATCTATTCCACGCGCCTGGTATTGGCATTGGTGGAGCGCAAACTCAAAGAATATTTTGGTCGAAACTATAAACCCAACCTGCACGAAATGGTCCCGGGCGCGCCTGTCCATTTGGGACCGTTTACCGTGCATAGCGTCTTTTTGAGCCACTCCATTCCTGATAGCATGGCCTTGGCCATCGATACGCCCGTTGGACGCCTCATTCATAGTGGTGATTTCAAGATCGATCTGACGCCAGCGGCTGGCGAGGGGCCAGATCTGGCTCGTTTAGCGGCATTGGCAGAACCAGGCGTCCTGGCGTTATTTGCAGATTCAACTGGCGCGGAACGCGCTGGCTTCACACCCTCCGAAAAGACGCTAGAGCCTGTCTTCGACCAGATTATGCGAGAAGCGCCCGGTAGGGTGTTGGTGGCTTCGTTCGCCTCACAGCTTCAGCGTCTGCAGATGATTATCGACATCTCTCATCGGCATGGGCGTAAGATCGCCATTGCCGGGCGTTCCATGGTGCAGAATTTCGAGACTGCGCGACGCCTGGGGTATCTCAAGGTGCCTAAAGGCGCTTATGTCAGGCTGGAAACTGCTCGCAAATTGCCGCCTAAACAAGTCACCATCATGATTACAGGGAGTCAGGGTCAGCCCGAGGCCGCGTTGGCGCGAATAGCCACAGACAGACATCGCGACATTCAGCTTCGTAAAGAGGATACGGTGGTGATCTCCGCTTCACCGATTCCCGGCAATGAAGAAGAGGTCGCCAAGATGATTAATCAACTGGTGGCTCGGGGGGCTGAGGTGATTTATCCGCCATTGGCCCATGTCCATGTTTCGGGACATGCAAGCCAGGAGGAAATGAAATTACTTCTTTCGTTGGTTCATCCCAAGTTTTTCATCCCTGTACATGGTGAACTTCGCCATTTGCATTTGCACGCCCGGCTAGCCGAGGGTATGGGCATTTCAAAGAAACGCATCTTTCAGATCAAAAATGGGGATGTGTTAGAGATCTCTCCTGAAAACTGTCGGGTGTTGACGCAGGTGCCAAGCAGCTACATTTTTGTGGATGGTAGCGGCGTAGGAGATGTGGGTCCCAAAGTCCTCCATGAACGCGATGCATTGGCGCGTGGGGGATTTGTGGTGGCCATTATTCCATTGAAAAAAGGCACCCGAGAGTTGGCCGGCAAACCCCAATTAGTGACTCGCGGCGCCGTCTACACCGTACAGGCGGAAGAAATGATGCTCAAAGCCCAGGAGCTTTTGGAAAAGACCATCAAAAAGAATAAAAACAAAAAACGGCAGGCCATGCTGGTGAGTGTGCAACAGGCGCTAAGCCGATATTTTTACCAGACGACCCGCCGGAACCCCGTCATTGTGCCGGTGGTGCAAGAGGTGAATTGCTAAGCCTCCATTGGCATCGGAGGCCTTAGGATTCCACCGCGAAGGCGATCTTCACTGTCGTCTTGTATTCGATAATCTTTCCATCTTCGACCCTGGCTGTCATGTTCACGACTTCGACGCCCGAGATGCCGTGCAAGGTTCGGGCTGCGGCTTTGACCGCATTGGCTGCTGCATCCTCCCAGCCTTTGTCCGATTTACCAACGAGTTCAATGACTTTTGCAACGTTCGACATGGCGCTCCTCCAAGGGATGAGATGTTGTGATAATCAAGTTCTGGCAGCCTGACATTGATTTCTGCATTAGGCGACTCAACGGTATTATAGCACAATGCGACTGAGGGACGTTCGCCCCTGGTGGGCACAGACGCCCTCTCCAACAACGATTCGCCGCACTCGTTCAGACCAAAGGAGCTTTTGCAATGACAAAACTGGCTCGCCCTCAAGGGCTTTACTTTGAAGATTTTCAGATTGGCGATAGCATCGAAAGCGTAGGGCGCACCATTACCGAAACCGATGTCGTGCAATTTGCGATGCTATCCGGCGACTGGAACTTGATTCATACCAATGCCGAATACGCCAAACATCAACTGGCTGGTGAACGAATCGCTCACGGTTTGCTGGTCCTTTCCATCGCCTCGGGCCTGGCGGTGCGTTTGGGATTTATGGAAGAAACCGTCATGGCGTTTATGAGCCTGGAGTGGGAATTCCGTAAATTTGTGCTCATCGGCGACACGATTCGATTACGCGCCACCGTCGCCGACAAAAAAGAGGTCAAACGCTTGGGCGGCGGGTATGTCTGGTTTAAGATGGATGTGTTGAACCAGAAGGATGAGCGGGTGCAGCGTGGAAAGTGGAAAGTGCTTGTAAAAAGTCGGGGTGGCGCTGAGGGATAACCGTCAGAAGCCCGTTCTCCCTCTCAAATTACCTCCGTACTTGTGCGATGATCTCGCGCAGGTGCGGTTTTTTTGTGCTTTTGGCAGCTTGTTCCAGCACTTGCACGCCAGCCTCATGGCGTAATTGCGCCAGGGCCCAGGCGGCATGGATCGCAATCAGGGACGGGCTGTGCCATAAATGATGCGCCAATCCCTCTAGAGCTTCTGGAGCGCCCCAATTGCCGGCAGCGATACACACATTGCGCATAAACCCTTCCCATTTGGCGCGCATCACCGGGCTGCCAGCGAAACGTTGACGAAATGCATCCTCATCCAAGGCCAACAATTCAAGCAATGGAGGCGCAATGCGGTCGGGATGGGGCTGAAGTTTGGGGTGTTGGGCGATATGGCGCTTTCGGTTCCAGGGACAGACATCTTGACAGATGTCGCAACCAAAGACCCAGTTGCGCATTTGTGGGCGAATGGTTGCTGGAATCACGCCGCGATGTTCGATGGTGAGGTAAGAAATGCATAATCGCGCATCAAGTTCACGAGGGCCTAACAGAGCGTGGGTAGGGCATCGGTTCAGGCAACGCGTACATGCGCCGCAGGTGCCGATCTGGCCATTTTCAAAACGCCAGACCACGTCTTTCTGAAAGGTTTGCCATTCGTTTTCGAGTTGTGGTGTGGGGTCTGGTGGCAATGCCTCTGGAACTAGAAGGCCTCCCAAGAAGAAGTAGGACCCCATCTGGGGATGGATCAAGCAAGTATTTTTTCCGATAAATCCCATCCCCCCTCGATTGGCCCAGGATCGTTCCAGGATGGGGGCGCTGTCGACAAAAACCCTACCTCGCGTGGAGCGCCCTGTCCGCTGCGTTAGCCATCGATCCAGGCGGATCAATGCCTTGCGCATGATTTTATGATAATCGCTGCCCAAGGCGTACATGGAGATTCGACCTCGGGCCGGATTTTCGAGCAACTCGGGATCGAGGTGGGCGGCGTAGTTAAGCCCCACCAGGATCATGGACCTGGCATCCGGCAGAAGGGTTCTTGGATCGCGTTTTAGAGGTAAGTGGCGTACCAAAAAATTCATCTCGCCGGCCCGCCCCGCCTCCAACCAAGCGCGATAGCGTTCCCAATCGGGGCTTGGGCCAACCGGGGCAATGGCGACGAGGTCGAAGCCCAATACTCGGGCCTGGGTTTTGATTGAATGAGCAAGGTCCATGACTGTATTATCAAACCCTTGTAAGAAAAAGAAAAGCCCCTGACAAACAAGCCAGGGGCCATGGGGTTCTACGGGAAATGGAGGAGGTTAATTGCCTTGGTTGGGGGGAAATTCCGCGTAAACTTCGATCCAGGGAGCGGTGTCTGGACCGCTTTCGCTGCTGTATAAGTAGTATCTTACAGCTGAACCCTCTTCGGCCCGGAAGATGATGCCGTAATTGCTGTCTGGATTTTCATACATGTCTCTGGCGACATCGTCAGCCAGATCAAAGGTGATCCACCCCAAACGATCAAGGGTTTGGCCCGAAATACTGCGCCCTTCGCGATCTACCCCGATTGAGTTGGCGCCACCAATAGCCCAGGGAGTGGTGGCGTCAGCATTATTCCATGTGACACTGGCCTCATCCCAAGGTCGCAGCAGACGATAGACGCGCACGTAAGAGGTCCAGTCATGGTTGCGAGATTCAAAATTGAGATGCACCCGAGCGTCTAAAACGCGCACATCCGGACCGAGGTCGGGAATATCGAACTTCATGACCAGGTGGAATTGGTTGCGGCTGTAAAGGATAAGCTTGTCATCGGCCCCTGAATTCTGATCGGGACTCCAGGATGAGAGAGTGGCGTCCACCAAACCATCATAACCATCGACGCCGGGATGGAAGGCCACCCATTTGCGAACGGGCCCATCGGTAAAGGTCAACAAACCTTCCTGGGGCGTTGGCTTGAGATATTCGGGGCCGGCCCAACTCAACCAGCTCTCCACGCCGATGCCATCGTTATCTTGCAATCCCCAGGTAAAGCCGACTTGAACATCGCCCAAAAAGTCGACATTGCCAAATTCGTGCATGGGGATGCTGACTTCGCCTTCCCAGCCGTCGGTTGTTGTGTGAATGGCCCACTCGTAACCAGCGGGCCAGCCGCCATTGGCCGTTAGCAAATTGTCGGGACTCAGGGTCAGCAAAATATCTCCCAAGGTGAAATCGCCTGACTGGTCCACATCGAAAATCACGCTGGCCATGTCATCTTCACGCCAGTTTCTTGATTTTCGGACGACATACTCATCTTTGACAGAAATGGCCAGATAAACTCGTTGGCTGGTCCAAATGACGCTCAGCCAGCCGCTTAGATCCTTTTCGTCGAGGACCTCGCTGCCAGCAGGATAGTCGGCGGTGTTTCCTTTCAGATAAATCTTACTGGCGGTTGCCCACTCATTTAGATTACCATCAATGATGGGCGGGTGTAATAGCCAGGACGCGCGCACATCCCGTTGTGTTTGCTGGGCGGTGTGCTCGATGGTTGGATTGGAGGTGGGCGATTCTGCAGAGCTGACGCCCACTATCCCGATTGCAAGAAAGGAAATTATTAACAGTGATACAAGTAGTCGGTTCATAGTTTGAAAGCCGCTCCTCATTAGATTTGGTGGGGAGACAGTATAGTTTAACCTAATTTTATATGATAAGAAAATCCTTCTCGGTAGTGAACGGTAGTAAAATGAACGTTTTTTCATGTTTTTTCGGCCATGTTTTTTCGGCCCCTTCTTTTTTTGATTGCGAAAAATAGGTCGCTTTTTGCCATGGTTTGACAGCTTATGTTAGACTGAATAGTTGCACGCCGTTGCCAGAAGATGTCCCGCCTTTGTCTGTTAGTTTTGACTTGGTAGCGCCATATAGTCACTGGTTTGGCGCCGATGCAGATGCATCGGTCACATGCTTTTTGAGTATACCATCCATTTTTCAGACACTTACCAAAGCGGTTCGTGATATTGATCGAACGCTTTCTCTCGCTTTGTTCCCAATATGATGCGCTTGTCCCGTCCTTTTGCACTCCTTTTCTTGCTAAGCTTCTGGATCATGGGTGTGTTGACTCCGGTTAACGCCCAATCCGGCATTACCTATCCTCCTGAAACCGAAGTCTTGCGTGGCTCGGTGCAGATTCAAGGCACAGCCACACACCCCGACTTTTGGAAATATGAGCTGGCTGCTGCGCCCTTGGGCACAGAGAATTGGTTCAACATCGCAATTTCCGAAACACCCGTTGTCAATGGCGTTTTAGGCGTGTGGGATACGCGAACCGTGGCGGATGGACCTTATTTCATCCGTTTGCGCGTTGTTCGTCGCGATGGTAACTATGATGAATATTTTGTCAGAAATGTCACGGTCAACAATGCGTCTCCACCTCCAAGCGTGACGCCCGAGGCGACGCCCACACCCACGACGACTCCAACGCCAAAGCCTCCCACTGCTACGCCTATCCAGTTGACCCCCGACA
>WFTO01000165.1 GCA_015485435.1 Anaerolineae bacterium
CTGCGGGCGACATCATCGGTGAATTGGATAGGAGGCGATTTTTTGAAGTAGGCGCTGGGAGCCACCAGAGCGCCTCTCAGTCCCCGGTCCAACCCCAGTTTCGCGCAGCGAACTGCATCGATAATCACCCCCGCGCTGTTGGGGCTATCCCACACCTCCAGCTTCAGCTCAATGTTCAGCGGCACATTGCCAAACGTGGTGCCTTCGATGCGAATATGAGCCCATTTTCTGTCCTGTAGCCAGGGAATGTAATCGCTGGGGCCTACATGGATATTTTCGGGGGGCAGATCAGATTCAGTAAGCTGGCTTGTGACAGCCTGGGTCTTCGATATCTTTTTGCTGACCAGTCGTTCACGCTCCAGCATGTTCAGAAAATCGGTGTTGCCCCCAAAATTGAGCTGATAAGTGCGGTCGATGCGCACACCGCGATCTTCGAATAGACGGGTGAGGATGCGGTGGGTGATGGTGGAGCCTACCTGGCTTTTGATATCATCGCCAATGATGGGAAGTCCAGCATCAAAGAAACGCTGTTGCCATTCGGGGTCACTGGCGATGAAGACGGGCATCGCGTTGACAACCGCAACTCCGGCCTGCAGTGCCTGTTCCATATACCAGCGCACAGCCTCCTCACTGCCAACGGGCAGGTAGTTGATCAAGACATCCGTTTTCGTGGCGCGTAGCACCTCTGCCACATCTACTGCTGGCGCGGGCGATTCTTCAATGACTTGCTTGAGATAATGCCCCAGGCCATCCATGGTGGGGCCACGCATGACCTCTACGCCCAGGGTGGGAGGACGATGGAAGACGTAGGTATTGTTCTGGCCGCAGAAGATCGCTTCTGAAAGGTCTTTGCCTACTTTGTCGGCATCAACATCAAATGCGGCTACGAATTCAATGTCCCGGATATGGTAACCGCCAAGGTTAACATGCATCAGTCCGGGAATAAAGTCATCATCCTGTGCATCCTGATAATAATACACGCCCTGGATCAGGGAGGATGCACAGTTGCCTACGCCTACAATGGCTACACGGACTTTGTCTGACATGAAAGAGCTCCTTGAAGATGGTGAATGTTGGATGGTGTATGTCTTCAGCGAATGGGGCGTTTTTTCACACTGGCCCGCACAATTAGTTCTCCGCGCAAAATGATGTCGGTGACTGGTTTTTGCGCCAACGCTGCCAAGAGCGATGCGACAGCAAGACGACCTAACCGCTCGGTGCGTTGTTCAACCGTGGTAAGAGGTGGAATGCTGATTTCGGCGACGGGGGCGTTATCAAAGCCCACGACAGAGAGATCGTTGGGAATGTGGACGCCTTGTTGATAAGCTTCGGCCAGAAGGCCCAAAGCCGAAAGATCGTTATAGCAAAACATGGCGGTAGGGCGGTTGCTGGCAGGTTGATGCAACCACCAGTGAAGGGCGCTTCGCCCCGCCTCAATGGAGCCATCGCCAGGGAGCACAAAGCTGGCCTGGTAGTGTTGGCCCCCTTCTTCGAGCGCCCGTCGATATCCGGCCAGTCGCGCCGCCTGCGAGCGCCCCCTCTCGGGGCCGGAAAGGTAGGCGATGTGAGTGTGCCCTTGTTGGATCAGGTGCTGTGTGGCCAGCCATCCTCCATACTCGTTATCGGTCATGACATTAAACACACCATTTCCCGTATGCAAGGAGTTGATAAACACCACCGGTATGGATAAACCCTCCAGAATTGGGTCGTATCCTTGCGTCACCCGCGAACTAATGATGATGAGCCCGGCGATATGATGTCCGGCAAGCATTCTCACCATGTCCAGCTCTTGTTCAGGGTCCCCGTGCGAACTGGCGACTAAACGTTGATAGCCGCGTGTCTGGCTGGCTTGTTCCAGGCCTTTCATGACCGAGGCGACGTAGGGGTCGGAGAGGGTGGGGGCGATCACGCCCAGGATGGGAACGTCGCCAGTAACGAGGCTGCGGGCGGCCAGGCTGGGCGTATAGTTTAATTCCCTGGCGATGGATTCGATGCGTTGCCGGGTCGTCTGGCTGATGCGAGGCGACCCGGCAAGGGCGCGGCTCACTGTGGAGGGGGAGACGCCAGCCAGTCGGGCAATATCTTTGATGGAGGGACGCTGGGACATACGTTTGTCTTAGGGGATTCGGAGACAATGAAAGGGTTTTTGGGCCAATATAGCTACATATCGAGTCATAATGGGTTTGACTTGTCAACGTTGTGCAAACGTTTGCATTACGGGGGATTTATACCACGTCCCTGCCCGCTTGTCAAATCCTCTCGCCGGCGAGGGAAATATGTGAAAACACGCACCGGCGGAGGTCGCCGTGATGAGCCATGCCAGAGTTTGTCAATTGGCGGGTTTATGGGTATCGTTGCCCGTGATGACTCCAAAACGATTTCTCTTCCTATTCTCCGATACAGGTGGAGGACATCGCGCTGGCGCTCAGGCTGTTGCCCAAGCCCTTCAGCATCTATACGGTGATCAGGTTCGGGTTCACCTGGTGGATGCATTGCTTTTTTCTCAGAAATGGCCATTCTCTCGCCTGCCCGCCTGGTATCCTCACATGGTGCGTGGCCGCGCCATCCCCTGGAAGATCGGCTTTCGAATGACCGATCGGTCATGGATGGTGGAAGGGCTGACTCGCTTGTGTTACCCCTATGTACGCCCCGCGCTCGATGCATTGATGGAAGCATACCCCGCGGATGTGATCGTCAGCTTTCACGCGCTGCTGAATCGCCTGTTAGGGCTGTATGTGGGCAGCCGCCAGAGGCATGTGCGTACGGCTACGGTCGTCCTTGATTTTCTCTCCGCCCATGCTCTGTGGTTCGGACGCGGCCTCGACAGGTATTTCCTCCCCTTCCCTCAGCTGTTGGCGCGAGCCCGGTCTCTTGGCGTCTCGGCGGATAAGATTGTCGTTGCCGGCATGCCTGTCCGCGCGGAAATCTGTCACGTGGCGAGATGGCCGAAAGAGGCAGCGCGTAAGCAGCTGGGTATGTCCGATGACGCCCCTCTTGTTCTGGTTGTCGGCGGAGGAGATGGCATAGGGCCCATGGCTGCGGTGGTTAGGGCGTTGGCGTTTCAACAGCCGCGGGTGCAGATTGTCGCTTTGACCGGCAGGAATCGACGTCTTTATCGTCAGCTTGCGGCCCTAAAAGTTGGGCGATTTTTGCGGGTTGAGGGTTATTCTCAGCAGATGGCGTTATGGTTGCGAGCGGCTGATATCTTGGTGACGAAGGCGGGGCCCAATTCATTGGCAGAGGCTTTTGTGATGGGCCTCCCCATGGTCCTCTATGCAGCGATTCCAGGCCAGGAAGAGGGAAATGTGCGGCTCATTCAAACGCATCGCGCAGGCATTTGGGCTCCTACCCCCGAACGCGCCGTTAATGCCGTAATATCCCTGTTAACGCATCCCCACCAACAAAAAGAGATGGCCCAACAAGCAAAGCGATTGGCTTCTCCCTATGCCGCCCAAGAGATTGCACGTCAATTGTTTTCTTTAGCTAATGCTATGCCCTCCCCTTCATCACAACCAACCGTATGGAGCGGCTGATTCATGCTGTGTTGCGGTCTTCTTCCGCACATTTGGGACAATACATGGGGTCGTCCAATTCTAGAAAATGACGGGCGCAAACTGCGTATACCTCGACGCGCTCCAAGACGCCCCATTTTTTGACGACAGTGGCTTCTAAAGCGATCTCTTGGCAATTGGTATGGAGC
This sequence comes from Anaerolineae bacterium, assembly GCA_015485435.1. GTDB lineage: Bacteria > Chloroflexota > Anaerolineae > J102 > J102 > M2005. The sequence continues at coordinate 3,701 of WFTO01000165.1, forward strand.
AGAATATCGGGCACGGGACAGCTGTCACACAACGATCTTTTCCATGGCCGTGAGTCGGGATTGCGTTTGATCAGGCGACATTCTTCTGTCTCTCGTCCACGGAAATAATCAGCGTGATAATAGCGACAAAGTACAGGTTTGGCCATGATGAATGAGAAAGTGGGGGCAAAGAGGTGTCATATTGTTCAGCATGCCAGAAAGAGCCGTTGTTGGCAAACCGCCGTGAGAGGATTACATGATCCAGAATTCGGCTTTGCGGGGACGATATTGAATGGCTTCGGCGATATGATGTGGCGCAATGCGTTCCTCTCCGGCAATGTCGGCAATGGTGCGGGCGAGTTTGAGCACCCGATGATAGGCGCGTGCGCTGAGTTGCAATTGTCGCATGGCCGCGCCGATCAATTGGTGACCTGCATTGTCTAGTGGGCAAAACTGACGGACTTCGGTTGGACCCATGTCGGCATTGGTTTCGATGTTGGGGAGATGGGCGAATCGATGCGCCTGGCGCTCTCTGGCTAACATGACGCGTTCTCGTACTGAGATGGATGATTCGCCCACGGAATCATCGGTGAGTTTCTCGTATTTGACCCTGGGCACCTGCACATGAATATCGATACGGTCGAGAAGAGGGCCGGAGATGCGTTTTTGATAGTTGCGAATGGCTGATGTAGAGCAGGTACAAGCGCGTTCCGGATCGCCATAATAGCCGCATGGGCATGGGTTCATGCTGGCGATCAACATGAAATTAGCTGGAAAGGTGACGGTGCCTGTCGCTCGTGAGAGGGTGACTACTTTATCTTCAATGGGTTGACGCAGCATCTCCAGCATCTTGCTGCCAAATTCTGGCAACTCATCGAGAAACAGAATCCCGCGATGGGCGAGGCTGATCTCGCCGGGACGGGGCCAACGCCCTCCGCCGATGAGCCCTGCATATGAGATGGTGTGGTGGGGTGCACGGAATGGCGGATGTTGGATGAGTGGATGTTTGGGGGTGAGCAGATCGGCCACCGAATAGACGCGCGTCACCTCCAGCGCAGCGTCTTGACTGAGGGGCGGGAGGATGGAGGGGAGTGTGCGGGCAAGCAAGGTCTTGCCAGACCCAGGAGGTCCGATCATCAACACGTTGTGGCCTCCTGCGGCCGCCACTTCCAGGGCCCTCTTGACATGCTCTTGCCCCTTCACATCCGCTAGGTCCACTGCAAAATGAGGAGTTGGCTGGGGTTGAGGCTTTCTCGACTGCGGCGCTATGGGGATCACCCCGCGTATGTGGTTGACCAGGTGGGTGAGATGGTCGATAGGGATCACTTCGATGTCGTCGATCAGCGCCGCTTCTGCAGCGTCGACCGCGGGGACATAGATCCGCGAAAAGCCCTCGCGACGTGCGAGATCGGTGATGGGCAAAATGCCATTCACATGTCGCAGACTGCCATCCAAGGCCAGCTCGCCAATAAACAGCGCTTGTTCCAACTCGCTGTCAGGTATCTGTTGGGTGGCGGCGAGGACTCCCACCGCCATAGGGAGATCGTAAACAGGACCGCGTTTTGGCAGGTCTGCTGGCGCCAAATTGACGGTATAAGAGCCCATCGGAAATTCCAGGCCGCTGTTTCGCACCGCCGATCGCACCCGCACCCGACTTTCTTGCACCGCGGTGTCTGGTAGGCCCACGATGACAAAATGAGCCATCATCCCTCCCCGCTTGTCGACCTCCACCTCAATGATACGACCATGAAGTCCAATGACGGCGCCAGAATAAACTTTTGCCAGCATGTTGCGTCAAAAGGTGCAGAGATGTGTTCGGGTGGAACGCAGATGCCCGAACACATTTGTGGATGGGTGTGAATGATTGTTGGAAAGATTGCTCGACGTTATTTACGCCAATCATAAAATCCCTGGCCAGATTTGCGACCCAGCAAGCCCGCCGCGACCATTTGTCGGAGAAGGGGCGGGGCCTTGAAGGTGGGATCGCCATACTCTTCGTAAAGGACGTCTGCTACAAAGAGCGTCGTATCCAGCCCTACGAAATCAGCCAGGGTGAGCGGGCCCATGGGATGGTTCAGCCCCAGCTTGACGCCTGTATCGATATCCTCTTTAGAAGCTAAGCCCGACTCGAACATGCGGATTGCATCCAGAAGGAAAGGGATGAGTAGGCGATTAACAATGAAGCCTGGGCTATCTTTAGCAACCACCGGGGTCTTCCCCATGCGTTCACCTATGGCTCTCACGGTTGCCAGGGTTTCATCGCTGGTAAGAATGCCTTTGACCAATTCCAGCAAGGCCATGACTGGTACAGGATTGAAGAAATGCATGCCTACCACTTTGTCGGGGCGGCTGGTCGCTGCGGCCAGGGCGGCGATGCTAATGGAGGATGTATTGGAGGCGAGGATGACGTCGGGGCGGGTGATGGCGTTCAGTTTGCTGAAGATGTCTTGTTTCAGCGCCAGGTTTTCAGAAACGGCTTCGATAACCAGGTCGACGTCTGCAAATGCGTCAAGCCCGACCACGCCATGGATGCGGGCGCGGATGGCCTCCGATGCTTTCTCTTCCAGTTTTCCTTTTTTCACAGCGCGCGCCAACGATTGCTCGATCCGATGTAACCCCGTCTGCAGGAAATCCTGGTTGGCCTCAGACACAATCACCTGGAATCCAGCGCGGGCGGCGACTTCTACAATGCCTGAACCCATCAGGCCACAGCCGACGACGCCAATGGTTTGAATGTTTGTCATATTTGTCTCCTTTCGATGTTGGAGGCTAAGAAAGCTGCGTGGGGATTAGGCGCGTTTGACGACAGAGCGCGTATTCATTCTTCCATTTCACGAATCTGATGGGCCAAAATGATGGCTTCCGCCACCACCCGCATGGGCTTCCTCGAATCCATGGACAACTTCTGGATGCGACGGAAAGCTTCGGCCTCTGTCATACCTTCTTTGTCCATCAACAAGCCTTTGGCGCGATCTACGGCTTTCCTGGTTTCTAATGCTCGTTTCAGGTCAGCCGCTTCTTTTTTGATGGTGCGGAACTCGCGAAAGCGCTCCAGGGCGGTTTCGATTGCCGGGGCCAGATCCGCTTCAGAGAAGGGTTTGACCAGATACCCTACGACGCCCGCTTCTTTAGCCCGATTGACCAGATCGCGCTGGCTATACGCGCTTAACAGCAACACAGGCGCAATATCTTCCTCGGTTAACACGCGAGCAGCGTCGATCCCATCAAAGTCGTCCCCCTCAAACCGGATGTCCATGATGACCAGGTCGGGTTTGAGTTTACGGGCCATTTCGACAGCTGTGCGGCCATCACTGGCTTCTCCTATCACCAAATAGCCCTGCTCCTCTAGCATCTCCCGCAGATCGCGCCGGATCAATGATTCGTCGTCAGCGATAATGATTCGTGTACGTCGTGATTGCGTCATTGCTTGTGACCTCCAGGGGCTTGTTTGGGGAAGAGCAACCTTGCTCTCACGCCCCCTTGTGGAAGGGTAGTAAATTGGATGTCTCCTTTTAGATCATCCTGCACCAAGGTGCGGATAATGTCAAGCCCGATGCTGGCGCTTTTTTCGGGGGAAAAATTTTCCGGCAACCCGCGTCCCGTATCTTCGGTGATCAGCTCGATTTCGTCGCCGCGGTCGTGGAGCTGAATGCGAATCTCGCCGGAGGCCTGTTCTTCGAACCCATGTTTCACCGCATTAAGCAGTAACTCGTTGAAGACGAGGGCGCAGGCAGTGACTTTGTTGGTGGGTAACAGCACATCATCAGCGTGGCTAAACCGGATGCGTATCTGTCGATGCGGTCCTACCATGCTCATTTGCGTTTGCGCGGCAATTTGGGTTAAGACGTCGGTCAGATTCAGGACGTCGCTTTCGCCATAAGAGAGGGATTCCTGGATGACGGCCATGCTTTTCAGACGATTCATGGCTTCTCCCAGCAATTCACGCGCTTCATTGGTTTGAGCGCGTCGGGCCTGCATCCGTAAAATCGACACCAATAACTGTAAGTTATTTTTCAGCCGATGATGCACTTCTTTGATCATGGCTGTTTTGATTTTGATTTCGGTTTCGGTTTCTCGCACCTCGGTGACATCATTGACGAGGAGGAGCGCGCCATAACGGCCTCGCAATCGATTGCCCCATCGCCGCCGTTCCCAAAAGCTCAAATGGTCCGGTTGCCCAAACAGGGGGATGACGCTGCGTTGGAGAATCCGGTTCCGCACTGTGGATTCTTCGAACACGCAACGTCGCTCTTTCCAGGCTAGATGGACCAGGTCTTGATCGCCAGAGGCCACCTCTTCGAGCGTGCGCAATCTCAAATCGTCGAGATAGCCAAGCTTGCGGTAAATGTTGGCTGCAATCCCGCTTAGATAGCGATAACGACCCAATCCGTCGATAAAGACGATGCCGCTGCGATCCGTGAATGGGGGAAGATCGCGACAACCCACCAATTCACCCTGCGCCAGCACTTTGAAGAAGTGTTTGAGGGCGAGCTGAAAGGAACGCGAGCGACGTTTGTGTCGTTCTAATTCAACGGCGTTGGTGTAAATGCCGATGGCGGCTATCACCTGGTCGGAAGGGCTGAAAACCGGCCAAATTTGCTGTTGCACCTGCCCGACAGCATCCGGAATATCTTTCAGTACCCGGCGCATGTAATCGCCACGGGCCATGGCCTGCCAGATCCAGGGACGATCTTCTCGACTTAGACGACGGCCCACCTGACGATTGGGAAACAGCGTGGCCATGGCGTGAGACCGGGCATGCGCGACAACGCAAAATGTGTCATCTCCAGGTAGAAACAAGAACACGTCAGAGCGCGACACATCGGCTGCAATGGGCAAAGCCTCTTTTACACGCTGCAGTAAGGCCCGTTCTTCCTCCGCTAATGGTGCGAGCAGCTTTTCCCAAATCGCAGCATCAAAATCCAGGTAAGAGATTTCCACAGAGGTCATCATAGCCAGGTGCGACGCTACCCGAACGCGTTGCGCAACGGTGCGCTAACTTGATGAGACGTGAAACGCCGACAAAAACGATAGCAAATAGATGGACGGGCGTCGCATCCTTTGCCTGGGAAGGGGTGTTAGGACTGGATAGCCGTTATGAAAAAGGAGAACAATGGCGAGTCTGGATCGTGCTTTTGCGTTGCCTGGGATGCAAAACAAGGGCCGATGGTTGCCCATCGGCCCACACTGGTCGGGGCGGGGCGATTCGAACGCCCGACCTCTTGAACCCCATTCAAGCGCGCTACCGAGCTGCGCTACGC
>WFTO01000166.1 GCA_015485435.1 Anaerolineae bacterium
AGATGACGCCGTGGCGGTGATGACCGCAGACGACTTTGATCCACGTCGCACCGCCGTTCTTGACACCCTCGCGACCGTCCCTCCAAACCCGGCCCCCGCCCGGGTCTCCTTTCTTTTCCAATCCCCCGAGCGTTCGCGCTTGCGATACCACGCAGATAGCGAAGCATTTCTGGTCATCGCCGACGCTTGGCATCCAGGTTGGAAAGCCATCCTTGACCCCGACACAGAGGCCATTCCCCTGCCAATCATGCCTACCGACCTATTTCTGCGCGGCCTGGCCGTCCCGCCGGGCGACCACGAGATCCTTTTGGTGTTCGACCCTGCCAGTTTTCGTCTGGGTGGAATCATCAGCGCACTCTCGTTGTTCGGGTTAGCGCTTCTTTGGGCCCTGCCCGATCCCAAACGGCGACAACTATCATCGCGCTTTCCTGAACACCTTGATGCAGCAACCAAAACAGATTGACAGTGTTATCTGAATCTTTTACCATTACGGCTGCCTGCGAATCATAAGTTCTTTGGCGCGAAGGAAGCCAAGCGCCCCCATCCCTCAACTCGCATCTCCCCTGGACCACTTTATGAATACGCTGAATCGTATTATCGCCATATGTATCCTCCTCGTTGCATTCATCCTGCTCGCTGCGTTGGCTATCGCCCCTTTTGAGAGCATCGATTGGTTGCGAATACAGCTGGGGAATTTCAACGTCTGGGCCACGGCCTTTCAACACAATAACGCACTCTTCTTCAATCTCGCCCGGTTGGGCCTGGCGCTCATCGCCTTTCTCATCGTGATTCCTCTGTTGTTGGCCGAAATCCCTCGTAAAAAAGAGCCTACGGTTCGTCTACGATCTGGTCAGGGCGACGTCCAGGTCACTGCGGAGAGCATAGCTAAACGACTGGCCTGGCATCTGGACCAACTTGCGGATGTCATCGCAGTGTCCCCGACTGTCACACCCAAGGGAGAGAAGGTGCATATCAATCTTGACGTTGAAACCTCTCCAGAAATCGACGTTCCCATGAAAACCGAGGAGATCATGCTGGTCACCCGTGAGATCATCGAAAAGGATATGGGATTAAAGCTGGGGAAACTACGCATCAATATCCGGCATGCCTCCTACCCCCAAGGGATTTAGCTTTCGAATCGAAGTCCATATCAGCCATGTGTGTCAACGCGCCTGAAAGTGCGTTGGGCAAGAAATCACGCGAAAAATTTGATCCTCATGACCGAGAACCCCAACCAACCCTCCACGCCCCCTATCAACGCCACAGAATCGCCAGACGCGCCCTCAACCGTTGATGAGAACGATGCGCCGATCGAACAGGACGAGGAAAGGACAAGTTCATTTTCCGACGTCGCCGAACTCGCCATCTATCTCGAAAGTCTCCTCTTCGTTGCCGGCGAACCCGCTCCAATTGAACGTCTGGCCTCTGCATTGGGCCAGACCACCGAAGCCATCGAGCAGGGCCTGGCGCGACTGGCCATGCAGCTGCAGGACCGGGGCATCCGGCTTCAACGTCATCACGACACCGTGCAATTGGTGACTATGCCCGAAGCCGCCGACGTGATCGAGGTCTACCTTGGCTTGGATCTCACGACAAAGCTCTCAAGGGCTGCCCTCGAAACCCTGGCTATCATCGCCTATCGACAACCCATTACCCGACCTCAAATTGAAGCAATCCGAGGCGTCAGCAGCGATGGCGTCATTCGCACTCTATTGCACCGAGGACTCATCCAGGAAGTTGGACGTCTGGACACCGCAGGACGCCCCATGCTCTTTGGCACCACGCCCGACTTTCTCAATTACTTCGGCATCAGCAGCCTGGATGAGCTGCCGCCATTAGATGATGAAGATATCGACGCCATTACCGAACGCATTGAGATGATGGAACTCTCTCACGAAAAAGAGGACTAAATCATCATGTCCCTACTGGGCCCATTCGCAGCACTGGGAACCTCGGTCTGTTGGTCCTTCACCTCAACATTTTTCACGCTGGCCGGGCGCAGGGTGGGCTCCATGGTGGTCAACCGGACACGGCTTGTCCTGGCGGTCATCTTTTTAATGTTGACCCATTGGGCGCTGCAAGGCAGTCTGTTTCCCTGGCAGGCCGCTCCCGAACGATGGTTTTGGCTGGGGCTATCGGGTATTGTTGGGCTGGTCATGGGAGACGCTCTACTTTTCCAGAGCTTTATCTGGCTGGGTCCGCGTTTGTCCATGCTGCTCATGAGCCTTGTACCGGTCATCAGCGCCCTTTTCGCCTGGATTCTTCTGGGGGAACGTCTGGCGCTCTGGCAAATCGTTGCCATTTTCATCACGGTCGGAGGTGTTGCTTCTGTAATCTTAGACCAAAAAGGGAACAATGCCGCCATCGTATCAGGAAAAGCCTATCTCTTAGGCATTTTATTCGGCCTTGGCGGCGCTTTCGGACAGGCAGCAGGGCTGATTGCGGCCAAAAAAGGTCTCGCGGACAACTTTTCAGCCTTATCTGGCACGTTGATCCGCATGTTCGTGGCCATGATCGTCCTTTGGGGAATGACGTTTCTCATGCGCCAAGGGCAAGAAACCTTACGCCGGCTTCGCGAGGACGTTAAGGCCTTTCAATTTTTGATTGCTGGCGCCTTTTTTGGACCTTTTTTGGGCGTGTATCTTTCGCTGGTGGCTGTTCAGGCCACGCAAGTGGGCATTGCCAGCACCTTGATGGCACTCCCCCCCATCTTCTTGCTTCCCATCAGTCATTTCGTTTTTGGTGAACGCATTGGCGCCCGGGCGGTGGCCGGCACATTGGTGGCGATCGCTGGCGTGGCCATGCTGTTGCTGGTGTAACCCTCGCCCTGGCGACATTCTGCGCCCATCCATCGCTATGACCGCACCGGATTCGATGCTATACTTGACCCATGGCCGCACATGCCTCTCACGCCCCGCCATCTTTGGAAACAGATCTCTGGCGTTGGCTCTTATTCGAATCTGGTTTGAGCCGCACCCGTGCTCGCGAACTCATTCTTGCTCATGCACAAAGCCATGCCTTATCGCTATTCTGGCAGGCCGGTCCTGAATTCTTTTTTCAACAAATGGAACTGTCTGCGGAAGAAAAACCGCATTTTTTGCATGGCTTTGCGCAATGGTCCCAATTGCAAGCCCGTTGGGCGCTAGAAAGAAAACAGGGATTGCAAATTCTAAGAATCAACGAGCCTGGTTATCCTGTCACGCTGGTGCGCCACCTCCCTCCTTCAAGTCGCCCATTACTCCTGTTTGTGCGTGGCGACATGACGCTGCTGGACTTACCCATGATCACGCCTCTGGCGAACCGCACACCCACGGCAGAGAGCGAGACCTGGGCATTGGAAACCTTGTTGGAACTCATCGACGAGGGCGCACTGCCGCTCATTGTGGCTCGCACTGGGGTGGAAGCGCGATTGGTCAAGGCCTTGCTAACGATCAATGCTCCTTTCGCCCTCTCGATTCCCCACGGACTCGCCTCATACCAGCCGCCCG
>WFTO01000167.1 GCA_015485435.1 Anaerolineae bacterium
ATGTTGGGGGTGTCGGAGATGTCGTAAGTGGTCATGGGTATCGTGTGTGGTAAATTGCGTTGGTGTTGTTTGTGAAATGTTTGATGGGATAACCTAGGCCGAGATAACAACCGGCGTCAGACGTCAAACGTGAAAGCCAATGCATTCATGCTTGACGATCCTGGCTTCCCATATCAGGTAGGCTGACAGAAGATACTCACGATTCCTTCTCTTCACCCGCCAAGACCAGGGAGCGGTGGGGACGCCAGTAGACCCACACCGGCTCATCCCAGGTGATGGTCCACAGTTCGTTCTCCTGGCTGATATTTTGCGCGAAGACCCGCACCATCTGCCCGTTTGGCAGTTTGACCAGGAATTCGGTGCTGACGCCCAGGTAGATGACGTCCTCCACCACGCCCTGGACCAGGTTGTAGCCCGGCTTTTCCGGTTTGTTGCGAGAGATGCGCATCTTCTCCGGGCGGACAGAGACCGCAACTCTCACACTCGGACGCAGTTGGGCCGCGTATTTTTCAGACGCGATACCCCATAGCTCCATCAGGCCCGGGACATCCACCCGGACATCCTCGCCATTGACCTTCTTGACCACTCCTTCGAAGAGGTTGGTGTTGCCAATGAAGTTGGCCACGAATCTGTCGCTGGGGTGTTCGTAGATCTCCTTGGGCGTGCCGATCTGCAAGATGCGCCCTTTGTTCATCACCGCGATGCGGTCGGCCATAGTCAGGGCTTCCGACTGGTCGTGGGTGACGTAGATGAAGGTGATGCCCACCTCGTACTGGATATTGGCCAGCTCCAGTTGCAGTGCCTGGCGGATCTTCAGGTCCAGCGCGCCCAGGGGCTCATCTAGCAGGAGGAGTTTGGGCTTGAGGATGAGCGCGCGGATGAGCGCCACCCGTTGCTTCTCCCCGCCTGATAGCTGTCGCGGATACTTTTCCTCATACCCGCGCAGGTGGACCATCTCCAACAGCTTGGTCACCTCCTTGCGGATTTTATCCTCGGGCCATTTGCGCCGCCGCGGGCCAAAGGCCACGTTGTCGAAGACGTTGAGGTGGGGGAAGAGCGCGTAGTTCTGGAAGACGATGTTCACGTCGCGCTTTTCGGGCGGAAGGAATGTGATCCTCTCTCCTTCCAGAACGATTTCTCCTGCGTCAGGCGTTTCGAGACCTCCGATCATGCGTAGCATGGTAGTCTTGCCGCTACCACTGGGTCCGAGCAGAGAGAAGAACTCTCCCGATTGAATATCGAAGGAGACATCGTTGACCGCGACGATCTTGCCGAATCGTTTGGTCAAATTGCGTACTTCGAGGCCGGGAGTGGAGTCGGGCATGGGGAAATGTAAGAGAATGAGGAGGATGGGTGGAACACTGTGGAGATGCCAGGAGATTCCATCGAGATTCGATGGCGATTCACGGGGCAATCTCAACGAATCTCGATGAAATCTCTATCGAATCGCTATTGAATCGTTACTACTATGGTAGCCCGGCTAGAAACCACTAAGACACGAAGCCACAAAGGCACGAAGAAAAGAAAAAGCTTTGAAATTCTTGGTGTTCTTAGTATCTTTGTGGTGATTGAAGTCGGGTACGTTAGTAGTTACATTGAATCTCTATCGAATCTCTACGTCACTGTGCAGCCTGGACCTCTTCCCAAACTTGCAACCACTTGTCGTAGTTGTCTGGAATGATTTCTACGTGGGATTCCTGGAGCTGTTCGGGATGGTCGAGGCCCACCAGGGCTTTCTCATCCTCTTCCAGCATGTCAAGCACCTTGCTGTTGGCCACAAAGTATTCGAAGTCGGTAGCCTCGAAGTATTGCAGGTCGGGCTCCAGGTAGTGGTTGATGAGCGCATGGGCCGCGTTGGGCATCTTGGTTCCCTTGAGGATGCTGTAACCGCACACCCAGGAGAACGCGCCTTCCTTGGGCGAAACATATTCCACAGGGATGCCTTCCTCTTCACTGAGGACATTGGCGTCGGCGGTCCAGCCGAAGGATATCCAGGCATCGCCCGATTTGAACAGCTCCTGCACCTCCTCATCCGATTCGAAGTAGGTGAGCAGCAAGGGTTTCTGTTCGATGAGCTTTTTCTTGGCGGCTTGAAGTTGCTCGTCAGTGAGGTTGAAGGGGTCGTCGTAACCAAGGGCCAGGGCGGCGATGGCGATGGCGTTGCGGGCGTAGTCCTGCATGACGATGTGCCCCGCGTATTTTTCGTTCCATAAGTCGTTCCAGGAGGTGGGCGGCGGGTCGATCTTGTCGGTGCGATACATCATGCCCTCTAGGCCCGCGTCCACCGGCACCATCCATACTTGATTCTCGTCCGCCTGGAGCTCGGGCATGTCGCGGAAGAAGGGGAAGACGTCGGGCCAGTAGGCGATTTTGTTGGTGTCCACCGGTTCGATCATATCGAGCTTGCGCAGCACGGGGATGTAGTCCACGCAGGCGTTGAGTACATCGGCCTGGTAGCCGCCCCGCAGTTTGGCGATGGCCTCATCAAGCTCTCCATAGACAGCGGTCTTTAAATTGACCTGTGGATATTGATCCCGGTAACCGTCTAGGAAGAAATCGGTAACGGTTTCTTCGTAACTATAGAGAACGAGATCGCCTGATTCGACACTTTGGTTGGACGATGGGGATTGGTTCTCGTCAGAAGATGTGGCATCTGTTGAGGGCGGTGGCGTAGGTTTCAGTTGAGTCGTCTGCGTTGGGGTGCAGCCAGTGGCTATGAGGCCGAGAAGAAACAAAAGCATGACAGACAGAATAACCTTTTTCATCGAGAGACCTCCTTTTGGGGTGGAATGGGGAGGGTTGGTCAGATTTGTTGATTCTGTGTGTGTGCAGACTCTGGAGCTGAAGAAAGGTATGGCCGCGCGTGGGGGAAATCAAGGAGCGCCGATATCGGGCCAAGAGTAGATTTCCTTGACTATTTTTAAATACATGAATGTTTCGGTTTCGCGAATGCCGGGGATGGTGCGCAGACGTTCGGTAAGGAAGTGAAGCAGGTGTTCGTTGTCTCTGAAGACGACTTCCGCGAAGATATCGTAAGACCCTGCGGTCAGGACCAGATAAATAACTTCTTCCAAGCTTGATATCTGTTCGGCGACTTTTTGTAATTGGGCTCCATCAACTTTGATGCCGATCATGGCCATGGTGGAGAAGCCCAATAACAGAGGGTTGGTGACTGCCACTACCTGCAAAACCCCCTCTTTGACGAGCCGCTGATAGCGCTGGCGGATCATGCCGGTGGAGACGCCCAGCCGTTGGGCGATCTGGGCGAAGGGTGTGCGGCCATCTCTTTTTAACGCCATAATGATTTCAAGATCGATTTGATCGAGCTTGATGGGGTGTTGGTTGGCATCTGGATTTTGTGGGGGCGTGTTCATTGGTCCGCGTTTTTATATGTTAGTGAGAATGTTAGATTGGCATTGATGGATGGTATTTTATCACAAAAAGTCATAAAAATCAAGATAATTTTGCATATTTGTTACAATAATTGTTTGTTTTGTGATAATATGGCATTGTTGGGTCGTTGTTGTGTTGCGGGGCGGCTTTCAATTTGAGAATGTGGGGAGATAAAAAAGACCGACAGCCGTGCGGCTATCGGTCTTGAAATTTTTTGGCGTCGGCGATTCTTGGTGAGACGCCTGGTTGGTGAGTGAATAATGGTTACTGAGCAGCTTTGATTTCGTCCCACATGCGTTGATAGACACTTTCGAATTCGCCAAGGGGCTTGATTAAGCGCAGTTTGGCGCGAACCTCGTCGGGTGGGAAGATGATGGGGTTGCCTGTATATTCTTCGCTCATTTCTGCCAGTGCGGCTTTGTTGGGGGTCGCGTAGTAGGTGTAATCTGCCAGCATGGCGCCGATATCAGGGCGTAAGACAAAGTTGATGTACATTTCAGCGGCGAGTTTTTCTTCGGGGGTGGCTGTTGCCGGAATGCACATATTGTCAATCCAGATGGTCCCACCTTCTTCGGGAATGAGGTAGCCGATGTTGCCGAACTCATCGTCTGCCTGCAAGAAGTCGCCGTTCCAACCATGGGCGACCAGGTTTTCGCCACTGCCAATGAGTTCTTCGTAGGTGTCGCTGTCGAAGCCGGAGATGCCTTTTTTGGCATTGATGAGGAGGTCACGGGCTTCGGCCAGTTGCGCTTCGTCGGTGCTGTTGTTGTCGTAGCCAAGGTAGATCAGTGCAGCGGAGAAGACCTCGCGTACGTCATCCAGCAGGGTCATGCGTCCGTACCAGGGGTCGCTCTCTTGGGCTTCGAAGATCTGTTTCCAACTGGTGGGGGGCTTTTCGAGTTGGTCTTTGTTGTAGCCGATGCCAGTAGTGCCCCACAGATAGGTAACGCAATACTCGTTGCCTGGATCGTAGTACATTTTTGTGAATTCTTCGTCCAGGTTTTTGAGGTTGGGGATGTTGTTGTGATCGAGCTTGGCTAACATGCCTTCTTCGATCATGATGGCTACGGTGTAATCGGAGGGAACGATGAGCGCGTAGCCGGCAGCTCCTCCTTGAAGTTTGGCCAGAAGATCTTCGTTGCTGGAGAAGTTGTCTTCGATGACCTTAATGCCTGTTTCTTGTTCAAACAGGTCATACATTTCGGGGGCCACATAGTCTGACCAGTTATAGATGACAATTTCTTTGGCTGGCTCGATACCTTCTTGGCTTGGCGCTTCGGTTGGAGGGGGCGCTTCAGTAGGCTGCGCAGCCGGCGCTTCGGTGGGAGGAGGCGCTTCGGTAGCTGGTGCGCCACAGGCTGCCAGGGCCATCATGGCAATGATGAGGATGACCAGCAGGGTGAAGAGTTGTTTGCGCTTCATGGTTCTTCTCCTTTGGGGAATGGGAATGGATAGGAATGAAGGGATGAAGAATGCGTTGTTGGTAACGGAAGCTGTTAGAACCCCATCTGCACCGTTTCGTCATCGCCAGAGCGGGTGCGGAGCAGAATGGATATGATTACCAGGGAGAGGGAAACGGCCAACATCAGGGTGGACACAGCGTTGATTTTGGGGGTCACGCCTTTTTTGATCATGCCGAAGACCCGGACGGGCAGTGTATTGAAGCCAGCCCCACTGGTAAAGAAGGTGATCACGAAGTCGTCTAGCGAGAGGGTGAAGGCCAGGAGTGCGCCGCCAATGATCCCGGGCATCAACATGGGCAGGGTGATACGTTGAAAGGTTCGCCAGGTATCTGCGTAAAGATCTTGCGCTGCTTCCTCTAGGGTTCGATCCATTTGAGCCAATCGCGCCCTGACCACGATGGCGACAAAGGATGTGTTGAATGCGACATGGCCGATAATGACCGAGTAAGGAACTGCCAGTTTGACGCCAAAGAATTGGACTTTCCAGGGGGTGAATCCGATGCCCGACATATTGAAAAAGAGCAACAACATAATTGCCATAGCGATGTCGGGAATGATGACGGGAAGGTAAAACATGGAGTCAATAGCGGTTTTGCCCCTAAATTGGTATCTTTCCAGGCCTAGGGCTGCCAGGGTGCCGAGCACCGTAGCGATGGCGGTTGAGACGACTGCCAGGAAAAGGCTGTTCCAGACCGAAAGCATGATCCGATCATCTTGGAACATTTCGGAATACCAATGAAGGCTAAAGCCGGTCCATTTGCTGACTGAGCGGGATTCGTTGAATGAGAAGATGACCAGAATGATGATGGGCAGATAGAGAAAGGCGAATGCCAGGATGCCGTAGGTGGTTAGGCTCCATCCACCCAATTTGGACTTGAATTGCTCCCACCGGGGATGATAGCTGAATTCTGTGGTCTCTGTTTGGGTTGTCATGCAAGCGCCTCCGATTTCACGGTCCAACGGAAGTAGATTACCGTGGCGATGAGCATGGCGATCATCATGACCATGGAGAGGGCCGAGCCAAAGGGCCAATCGTGTGCACCCAGGAATTGGTTGCTGATGATGTTGCCGATCATGAGGGATTTGCCGCCGCCGAGGATGGCGGGGGTGACGAAAGCTCCGAGAGAGGGGATGAATACAAGCATGGAGCCGGCGACGACACCGGGGATCGAGAGGGGCCAGGTGACTCTACGGAAGGCGTGAAAGTTAGATGCATAGAGGTCGCGAGCAGCTTCCAAGAGGCTTTTATCGAGCCGTTCCAGCGCGGCATAGATGGGTAACACCATGACCGGAAGCCAGCCGTACACCAATCCCAAGATAATGGCGAAATCGTTGCCGAAGAGAGGCAAGGGTTTTTCGATGATCCCCCAATTCATGAGGCTCACATTGATTAAGCCGGTGTGCGTGCGCAACAGGGTTAACCAGGCATAAGTGCGGATGAGAAAATTCGTCCAGAATGGGATCATCAGGGCGAAGAGTAAGGCGCTTCGCCGGTGCGGAGGGCTATTGGCGATAAAGTAGGCCAGAGGATAGCCCAGGATGAGGGTGATGAGGGTGGTGATGATGGCGATATTAAATGAACGAAGGAAGGTGCGAAAGTAGAGGGGGTCGAAGACGCGACGAATATTTTCTAAGGTAAAAACCCATTCAACGCCGCCATATTTTCCCCGTTCGAGAAAGCTATAAATAAAGACGATGAGCAAGGGCGCCATAAAGAAGATAAGGAGAAAGATGACTGGCGCCGCAAGCAGGAGCCAAGCTTGTAGTTCGGGATTCCGTCGCAAGCGTTCCATGGGTTACTCCTTCAATATCCGGGCATGGGCGGCGTTCCATGTGACGATGGTTTCTTCTCCGATTTCCCAAGGTTCTTCGCCGATATAGACATTTTGTAGTCGAACCACGACGTTTGTGCCATCGCGCAGGGTGACCGTATGCCGAGTATCGGTGCCGACATAGACCAGGTGGCTGATGCTGCCCTGAATCAAGGCGATGTTATGTGAGGGGGTCTGGGGCCGTTCGTGAGGTTCGAGGAGATCCATTTTTTCTGGGCGAATCGATAGGACAGCGTTATCTCCCACGGCAAGTCCTTCTTCCGCCCAGCCTGCATGGACGCGTTCGCCAGTGTTTAGTTCGACGACGATCGCCGGAGATAATGCCACGACTTTGACGGGGATGAAATTGGTTTCGCCAATGAAATCGGCCACAAAGCGATCGGCTGGGTGTTCGTAGATTTCTTCTGGGTTGCCTACCTGGTGAACGATGCCGTTGTTCATGACCGCGATCCGGTCTGACATGGTCAGCGCTTCTTCCTGGTCGTGGGTTACGTAGATGAAGGTAATCCCTACTTCCTCTTGCAGGGCTTTGAGCTCCAGTTGCATGGCTTTGCGCAGCTTGAGATCGAGGGCGCCAAGGGGTTCATCGAGTAGAAGGACTTCGGGCCGATTTACCAGAGCGCGCGCCAATGCCACGCGTTGCTGTTGACCGCCAGAAAGTTGTTTGGGTTTGCGGTTGGCCATGCCCGACAGCCGAACCATCTCCAGGGCTTCTCCTACCCGCCGTTTGATGTCTTCCTTGGCCAGTTTTTTCATTTCCAGGCCGAATGCGACGTTTTTGGCCACGGTCATATGGGGAAACAGGGCATAGTTTTGAAAGACGGTGTTTACAGGGCGCTTGTTGGGCGGACGATATCCCTGGCGTTGGCCGTGGATGTAGATGGCTCCACTTGTTGGCATTTCAAAGCCAGCGATCATGCGCAGGGTTGTGGTTTTGCCGCATCCGCTTGGTCCAAGCAAGGAGAAGAATTCACCGTCATGGATTTGCAGGGTGACATGGTTGACGGCTATTACATCGCCAAATTGTTTGACGACATCCTGGAGCTCGACGGCATAGGTGTCTGTCATATGGGTTCCTCCGTTGGCTGGAAATAAGGATCAGCGCCATAGGCCATTTTGACTGTACGCAGAATGAAAAAGCTTTCGGTTTGAGCCACGCCTGGAATTTTGCGAAGTTGTTGGTTGAGGAATTGGGTGAAGTGTTCTCTGTCCCGACAAATGACTTCGATGATGAGATCAAAACCTCCAGACACCATAATTAGGTAGCTGACTTCGGGGAATCGGGCGATTTGACGGGCTACTTCCTCAACGTCGGCATTATGGATGTTCACCCCTATGATGGCCGGTGCATCAAAGCCCATTCGAATTGGATCGATCAATCCCACGATCTGCATCACGCCCTTTTCCAACAACCGCGCCACGCGATTTCGCACGGTCCCTTCTGAGACTGACAAGGTCTGTGCGATTTCTGTGTATGGTTTTCGTCCGTCCGATCGCAGTAATTCTAGAATGGCGAGATCGAGTTCATCGGGCTGGTACATGTCGTTTCTGAGGCGCTGAGCGGTGGTCGCGGGGCAAAGATGGCGTTCGAAGTGAAATGCGAAAAAGCGGGGACAGTTTACTACGAATTTCGCAGAAGAGCAAATTGTTTGTTGTGGATTTCGAAACACACCGGGAGGGGGATCGTGTTGCATTTTTGCTGTGAAAATAAAAAAGCGTCCGTACACTGCGCACGGACGCTTTGAAAGTGAAGGTTTTTAGGGGGTTATTCGGTTTCTGCAACGGGCTCCTTACGAATGCCTTTGATGATTGCCTGCCACATGTCGGCCTGAATAACCATGTAACCGTGGACGAGGACAACGATCACGACAAGGATGCCGCCCAGGAAGTGAGCTGTGCGTGTGGCGGCGGTGGCTTTGCCGTATTCGGGCCAGATGAAATGCCAGAACCGATTTACGATCGAGAAAGTGTCGGGGAAGAGAAGCGCCAAGCCTGTAAGGGCTAACAGAGTCCAAACTGCGGCCCAGATCCACCAGGCCAACACCTCTGTGGGGTAAATTTTTTCGATGTATGTTTTCTTGTGCGGGTCGTAGCGGATGGGTTCCGGGAGGTGTTCGCCGGTGAAGAAGGCTCGGATTTTCTCGACCAAGGCGTCAATGGCTTGACCAAGGCGACGCAATCCAAACCATTGGTATTCTCCGCTGACGATGAAGTAGTAGAGGAAAATGGTGATGGTGGCAAGCCAGGTGAAGGCAATGACAAGATGGATCGATCGGGCCAATCCTCGTGTCAACAGGCCGATGGTGAAGTTTTCACTCACGTTGAGGCCTGTGATGAGAAGGATGACCATTTCGATAACGATAAGCCAATGGAGGAAACGGTAGGGTTTCGGATGTCTCATCACCGGAACTCTTTTTGTTTTGTTCATCATGAATC
>WFTO01000168.1 GCA_015485435.1 Anaerolineae bacterium
GCTGATACGTTGGTGAAATCCATTCCCCTGATGTTGGTGGGATTGGGCATCGCCATTGCTTTTCGTGGCGGGGTAATCAACATTGGTGCGGAAGGACAGCTGATTACAGGGGCGTTGTTGGTGACCTACCTTGGCGTGACTTATGGCGAACAGCTGCCGGGCACAGTTGGCATTGTGTTGTTGCTAGGCGCCGGTGCGCTGATGGGAGGCATCTGGGGGGCCATCCCAGGCTGGTTGAAGGCTCATCTGGATGTGAACGAAATCTTGAGCACCATTATGATGAACGCCATCGCCATTCAGATCGGGTATTATTTGTTGAGAGGCCCGATGATCGATCCGGCGGAAGTGGCCGCGGGCACCAACATTCCGCATTCGGCTCGACTTCCCAAAAATCTGGACATGGCCCGATTCACCGACATTGCCAAAAGCCTGGGATTCACCAAGCGTGCGAAGGAACTGGGGCTAGAAGGTTTTCCAGCCCAATTGTATGGCGTGTTGGTAGAGCCCACCCGGTTGCATGTGGGGTTGATATTTGCCATCGTGATGGCCATTTTGGTGTATGTTTTTCTTTGGCGAACAACGATTGGATACAAAATTCGAGCCGTGGGGCTTAACCGCCATGCTGCACGCTATGCAGGCATCAATGTGAAGGCCACGATGGTGCTTTCCATGACGCTGAGCGGCGCTTTTGCAGGATTGGCTGGCGCTGTGGAGATTTTGGGTTTGCACCATCGAATGTTTGAGCCAACCTCTGTATCGGCCGGTTATGGCTTCACAGGCATCGTTGCCGCCTTGCTTGGCGGTCTGCATCCGTTGGGCATTATCCCCTCCTCAATCTTGTTCGGCGGGCTTTTGGTGGGGGGCGATAAAATGCAACGGGCGATGCAGGTTCCACAGGTGTTGATCACCGCCATTCTTGGGCTTATCGTCCTCTTTGTCGTCAGCACAGATTACTTCAAACGTCGATTGCAGACCCGTCGGCTCGCGGAGGAGAGTGAGGTTTTCTTCGAAAAAGAGCAAGGCGAGGTTGCAGAAGAGGAGGCGTCGGCATGACACAGGATCTCACTTTGGCCGCCATCATCATTGGAATTTTACATTCGGGCATCCGCCTTGCCACGCCCTATCTATACGCTTCAATAGGCGAAATGTTTGCTCAACGCTCCGGCGTACTGAACCTGGGCGTGGATGGCATCATGCTCATGGGCGCATTTTTTGGGTTTTACTCGGTGTATCAAACGGGCAATGTCTGGGTTGGCGTGCTGGCGGCCTTGGTGGTTGGCGCGCTCATGGGGCTGTTGATGTCCGTGGTCAGCATCACCTTGCAAGCCGAACAGGGCATTAGCGGCATTGGCCTTTACATGTTTGGTTTGGGCCTTTCCAGCTTGTTGTTCAAGACCGTGTTGGGTACGGTTGAAGGGGTTCAGGGATTTTCGGAAATTAAATTTCAGATTACGCCAACCATCAGTCTGTACGATATCCCCATTCTGGGGCCGATTTTTTTCAATCATAGCGTTTTGACGTATGGCGCGTTTCTGCTGGTGCCCCTGGCGGTTTTTGTGTTGGATAAGACCACCTGGGGCTTGAAGATCAAAGCTGCGGGTCAAAATCCAGAAGCAGCTGACTCCCTCGGCGTCAATGTCACGGTGGTGCG
The DNA here is from genome assembly GCA_015485435.1 of Anaerolineae bacterium. GTDB lineage: Bacteria > Chloroflexota > Anaerolineae > J102 > J102 > M2005. The sequence goes on from WFTO01000168.1 coordinate 1,652, forward strand.
ATATGTGGCTGTGACGTTGGGCGCAGCGCTGGCCGGTTTGGCTGGCGCGTCGTTATCCATCTCATTGCTGAACATTTTTCAGGAGAACATGACCAATGGCATGGGATTTATCGCGGTGGCATTGGTCTATTTTGGCAGTTGGCGACCTTATGGCGTGCTGGCTGGGGCCTTGCTATTTAGCACTGTGAATGCACTTCAGCTCTGGGCGCAAGTGTTAAATCTGCCCATCCCCTCGGATGTAGCTGTCATGCTGCCCTATTTGTTGACCATCATTGCTTTGGCGATGCCTTTCCGTCGGGCCGCACAGCCTGCCGCGCTGACTCGTCCCTTTACACGGGGCGAAAATTAATGGCAAATGCCTTTTGTTTTCTGCCAGATCGCAGCTATTACCCAATCTTTTGTCGATTTTTTACTTCAACTCCAAGCAATTGGGGCCCACAAGACACTCTTCATTTCGGAGGAGAAACCATGCGTAGACGTTTTCTGTTGTTGAGTTTGATCCTTGCCATCTCATTGTTAGTGGCAGCCTGTGGCGGAGGCGCTGCCACTGAAGCGCCGGTTCAGGAAGCGCCAACAAAGGCGGCGCCTGTGGCTACGGAAGCGCCTCAGGCTGAACCCACCAAGGCAGAAGAGTCCGCTCCCGCGACCATGCCCGAAGGCGAAAAATTCCGTGTGGCCGTCGTCCTGCCCAGCACGGTCTCGGACCTGGCATGGAGTCAGGCGCTCTATGATTCTTTGAAACGCATTCAGGCAGACATGGGCGGCGAGGATAAGATGGAGATCGCCTATACCGAGAATATGTGGAACGTGACCGATGCGGCCGCGGCTATTCGCGATTATGCCGACAATGGGTATAATCTCGTCATAGCCCATGGAACGCAATATGGCACGTCACTTTTTGAGATAGCTCCTGATTTTCCTGACACAAGCTTCGCTTGGGGCACCGCGGTTGATACTGGCAAAGAAAAAGGCATCGACAATGTCTTTGCTTATGAGGCCCGCGCCGAAGAGGGCGGATTCGTGTTGGGCGTCTTGGCTGCCCAGCTGAGCAAATCGGGCGTTCTCGGCGTGGTTGGCCCGGTCGAGGCTGGCGATGCCAAGCTCTACATTGATGGATTCGCTGCGGGCGCGAAATACGCCAAGCCCGACATCAAAGTGAACATCAGTTACACCGGTAGCTTTGGCGACACAGCCCTGGCCGCCGAGGCCGCTAACACCCACATTTCCGCTGGCGCAGACGTGCTCACCGGGTCGGCGCAGCAGGTGGTGGGCGCCATCGGCGTGGCCAAGGAGAAGGGCGTGATATGGATGGGCACCCAATCCGATCAGAGCTCATTAGCCCCCGACATCGTCGCTGCGTCTCAGATTTACTACTGGGATGGTCCGTTCAAGGACATGATCCAGAAGCATATGTCGGGCGTCATGGGCGGCGAATCTTACGCGCTGTCCCTCGCCAATGGCGGCTTGAAGATCCATTACGCGGATTGGGTGGATAAAGATGCCGTGGCCGTGGCCGAGCAAGTCAAAGAGAAAATCATCAAGGGCGAGCTCAATGTCATGGACATTTTGAGTGGCAAAGCCGCGCCCACCATGGAAGAAGGCATGCAGGAGGGCGTTCAAGGGGAAGCAACCTTTGAGTATCCGCCCGAAATCCAGCCCGTCCGCATTGCATTGGTGCTTCCCAGCACCATCTCTGACCTGGCATGGAGCCAGTCCCTCTATGATTCGGTGAAGGACCTGCAGGATCATTATGGCGCGGATGTGGTGGACATTGCGTACACCGAGAACATGTGGAATGTCACCGATGCCGCGTCGGCCATCCGCGATTATGCCGATGCCGGCTATGACATCGTCATTGCTCATGGTGCACAATATGGCACCTCGTTGTTTGAGATCGCGCCTGACTATCCTGACACAAGTTTTGCCTGGGGCACGGCTACTGACACCGGGGAGAAGGAAGGTGTTACCAACGTCTTCGCTTATGAGCCTCGCGCTGACCAGGGTGGGTATGTCTTAGGCGTCATCGCCGCTCACCTGACAAAATCTGGCATCGTAGGTGTGGTGGGGCCTGTGGACGCCGGTGACGCCAAGTTGCATGTCGATGGTTTTCTGGCCGGCGTGCATGCCACCAAGCCCGATGTGCAGGTGAACATCAGCTTCACTGGCAGCTTTGGCGACACAGCCCTGGCCGCCGAGGCCGCCAATACCCACATTTCCGCTGGCGCAGACGTGCTCACCGGGTCGGCGCAGCAGGTTGTGGGAGCCATCGGCGTCTGCAAAGAAAAAGGCGTGCCCTGGCTCGGGATTCAGGCGGATCAAGGCGTTGTGGCTCCTGACGTTGTGATGGCCACCGATATCTACGACTGGCGCCCAACCATTCTCTCGATGATTCAGTATCGCAGTGAAGGCGTTTTGGGCGGCAAGGTGTTGCAACTGACCCTGGCCAATGGCGGACAGCGGATGGTCTATCATGACAAACTGCCCGCAGAGATCGTTCAGGCCGCCAAGGCAGCAGAGCAGGGCATCGTGGATGGTTCCATCGAAATCGTGTTCGAACCAAGATAACCGTTAATCAGGCCTTCTGTGTGGGGTCGGGTGCGGGGACATCTCAGCCCGATCCCACACTTTTCCTGGATTCTTATCCCTTATCCTTCCCTTTTTACCTCGCACATTGCTTAGCCATCCAATATTGAGTATGACAACTACTGAGAATCTCCTACCTTCAGGCCTTCCCCGCATCGAACATTTGGAGATGCGTCAGATCACCAAGCGTTTTCCGGGTGTGCTTGCCAATGACCATGTCGATTTTGATGTGCGGGCTGGTGAAATTCACGCCTTGTTAGGTGAAAATGGCGCAGGGAAAAGCACCTTGATGAAGATATTGTATGGGCTATACCAGCCTGATGAAGGGGACATTTACATCAATGGTGAACGGGTTGCTATTCAATCGCCGACCGATGCCATCCGACATGGCATCGGCATGATTCATCAACATTTCATGTTGGTTGAGACCGTCACCGTGGCTGAGAACGTGGCGTTGGGGTTGCGCGCGCCCCATGAGCCGCTGCTCGATCTGGCGACCGTTTCCAAGCGCATCGTCGAATTGGCAGATCGCTATGGGTTGCAGGTGGACCCTGGGGCGGTGATTCATGATTTGGCTGTGGGCGAACGACAGCGCGTTGAAATTATCAAAGCGCTTTATCGCGGGGCGGCGTTGCTCATTTTGGATGAGCCCACAGCGGTGTTAACCCCGCAAGAGGTTGAAGACCTGTTTCAAATCTTCCGACACATGGCGGAAGAGGGGCATGCATTGATTTTTATTTCACATAAAATGGATGAGATTTTTGCATTGACGGATCGGGTGACGGTTCTGCGCGATGGTCGCGTCATCGGCACCAAACAGACCAAGGAAACCAATAAGCGAGAACTGGCCCGGATGATGGTGGGGCGTGAGGTTTTGTTCACTCGTGAGAAAAAGCCCATCCAACCGGGCGAGGTGCGGCTCAAGCTCGAGCATGTGAATGTGGTGGGTAAGAATAACTTGCCCGTCCTTAAGGACATTAGTTTCGAGGTGCGAAGTGGGGAGATTTTGGGCGTGGCTGGCGTTTCGGGGAATGGGCAAAGGCCTCTGGCTGAATCCATTGTGGGATTGCAGCATATAGCCAGTGGTCATGTTTATATCGAGGGCAAGGAGGTAACCCATTTCCCCCCAGCGGAGATGTACAAAATCGGTCTCTCGTACATCCCAGAAGAGCGTATGCATGATGGTGTGATTAAAGATTTCAGCGTGGCGGATAACGCTATCCTGCAAGATCACGAGCGTCCTCCCTTCAGCCGCGGCATCTTTTTGAATTTTAAGGCGATTGAAGACCATGCCAGGGAGCTGGTTCGCACATTTCGTATTAAAACCCCAGGTCTCAAAACTCCTGTTAAAAACCTCTCGGGTGGAAACATCCAGAAATTGATTTTGGCCCGTGAATTGTCGCGTGGGCCCAGGGTGCTAATCGCCGCTCAGCCCACCCGCGGCGTGGACATCGGCGCTACTGAGTACATTCACGCCCGACTGCTGGAACAACGCGAGCAAGGGCTGGCTACGTTGCTCATCTCTGAGGATTTGGATGAGGTCAAAGCGCTTTCGGATCGGATTATGGTGTTGTACCGCGGGGAGATCATGGGCATTGTCGAGGCGGAGAAAGTCACCATCGAGGAGTTGGGGCTGATGATGGCTGGCGAGAAGCGTCTGACTGTCGAGACGTCGGCATCATAATAATAAAAAAGGGTGACACAGACCTGGGAAAGCGATCTGTGTCACCCAGCAATGCGATATGGGGGTTATGGACACGCGTTAGAACAAGCCAACGATGCGACCCGTTTCCAGATCGATGTCGACATCGTAGAACGCGGGACGGGTTGGCAGTCCGGGCATGGTGCTCATTTCGCCCAGCAGAGGGAAGATGAAACCTGCCCCCACGCTGGCGCGCACCTCTCGCACATGCACTTCGAACCCTGTGGGTGCCCCTTTCAGTTTGGGATCGGTGCTCAAGCTCAGGTGCGTCTTGGCCATGCAGATGGGAAGCTTGTCGAAGCCATTTTCGGTGTAGGCTTTGATTTGCTTTTCTGCCAGCTCGGAATAGGTGACTGAACCAGCGCCGTAAATTTCCTTGGCGATGATCTCGATTTTTGTCTTGATGGGGAGGTCGAGATCGTAGAGGAATTTGAAGTTGCTCGGTTTTTCTGCTGCAGCGATCACCGCTTTGCCCAGGTCGACTGCGCCCGCTCCGCCGTCAGCCCAATGCGAAGAGACGACCGCGTCTTCGGCGCCCGCCTCGATGGCAATGCGTCGGACGAGCTCCACTTCGGCATCGGTGTCTGTGGTGAAGCGGTTAATGGCCACGACAACGGGCACGCCATATTTCAGTGCGTTCTTGATGTGGACCTTCAGGTTCTCGGTGCCTTTCTCGACGAGCTCGAGGTTTTCCTCGGTATAGGCTGGATCCAGCGGGCGACCGGCAACGACTTTGGGGCCACCGCCGTGCATCTTCAACGCGCGAATGGTGGCAACCATGACCACGGCGTCGGGGACGAGTCCGCTGTATCGGCATTTGATGTCGAAGAATTTCTCCATGCCGATATCGGCGCCGAAGCCTGCCTCGGTAATCACGTATCCATCAGGGCCAGCTAGCTTCAATGCGATTTGATCGGCCACAATGGAGGAGTTTCCATGTGCGATGTTCGCAAAGGGACCGGCATGGACAAACGCAGGCGTGCCTTCCAGGGTTTGCATCAGATTAGGCATGATGGCGTCTTTCATGAGCACGGTGAGCGCGCCGCCCACGCCCAGATCGTCGGCGGTGATGGGCTCTCCCTGTTTGCTCATGGCCACCACCATTTTGCCCAGACGTTCGCGCATGTCAGCCAGCGACGTAGTCAAGGCCAGGATGGCCATGATCTCGCTGGCGACGGTAATATCGAATCCTGTTTCGCGTTGGAATTTCTCCTTCGGCCCCAGGCCGATCAGAATCTTGCGGAGATAGCGATCGTTGGTGTCAATCACCCGCCGCCAGGTGATCGTGTCTGGATCGATGTCTAGACGGACGAATCGGCTGATTTCGTCGGGCGTGAGGTCGTTAGGATCGGTCTTATCGATGCCAAGTTTCTTCAATCTCCGCAACATCACAGGGGAGAATTTGCGCTTGCCATGTTTATCGGGAGGGCAAAGACGGTTAAAGAGGGATTCGTCAGATTGGTAGGATTCGTGGTGCATTCGGGTGTCGATTGCAGCTGCTAACAAGTTGTTGGCTGCTGTAATGGCGTGAATATCCCCGGTCAAATGAAGGTTAAAGTCTTCCATGGGGATGATCTGGCTGTAGCCGCCTCCTGCCGCTCCGCCTTTGATACCAAAAGTGGGCCCCTGGCTGGGCTGACGTACGTTTGCAAACGCAACTTTACCTAAGTGGGCGCCCAAGGCTTGAGCCAGGCCCACGGTCGTGGTGCTTTTGCCTTCGCCCAGTGGGGTGGGGGTGATCGCGGTGACTAAAATGTATTTTCCGTTGGGTCGATCGGCAAGTCTATCGCGGACCTCTAAACGCACCTTGGCTTTGGTGTTGCCATAAAGAATGAGCTCTTCGGGCAGAATTCCTACCTCTTCGGCGATTTTGGTGATGGGGATGGGGTCGATGGATTGCGCGATTTCTAGATCACTGGGGACAGGCCGTTTGAGTTCGGTAAGTTTTCTTGGCATTGTTTACGCTCCTGTTTTTTTCATGGTGAGAACCAGGATGGTTCTTGAAGTTTTGGCGTTTTAAAACAAAAAGGCCAGTAGAGCGGCGCTAAATTTGCCGCTCCTGGCCTGGTTGTATCAATCATAAATAAGGATGGTGAACTTGCCTGTGAGTCATCGTTGAGAAGTGTTCGCCATTGAACGGTTTTTTGTAAGAATTACTACGTAGAAGGATAGCTTATGTTGGCATGGCTCGCAAAAATAACCAGGGTTTTTGAAGGGGATTGGCAGAAAAAGGACAATTTAGACTGTTTCGCATAGCCATTGACTACACCCTCCACACCATCACCCTAACTTCTTCCTAACCTTCAAAAACTCCTTTGCCACTACAACCGCTTCGCTGGCATCCGCACAATACGCATCCGCTTCAATTTCTTCAGCAAAGGCTGCACTAAGAGGCGCGCCACCAACCAGGACAATCAAATCGTCTCGCTTGCCTGATTCTTTGAGGGTGTCGATCACAACCTTCATGTATGGCATGGTCGTGGTTAGTAGGGCGCTCATGCCGAGAATATCAGCATTGTATTTTTCTACAGCTTCCAGATAGTCTTCAACGGAGTTATTGATGCCGATGTTATGTACCTCAAGACCTGCTCCCTCCCACATCATGCTCACAAGATTCTGGCCGATATCATGAATATCGCCTTTGACTGTGCCGATAACCGCTGTGCCCAGCCGTGGGGCGCCGGTTTCCACAAGAAGAGGGCGAAGTACATTCATTCCGGCTTTCATGGCCTTTGCAGCCATCAGGACTTCGGGTACAAAGAGAATGCCATCACGGAAGTCATCTCCCACAATGTCCATGCCAGCGACCAGCCCTTGCGTCAGGATGTCGTATGGGGTAAGCCCTCGTCGTAGGGCCTCATGAACTTCCTCGACTATCTCATCCGCAAAGCCGTCATAGAGGTCATCTTGCATGAGTTCGAAGAGTTCTTGGTCTTCCAGGTCTTCAAGGATGATTTCGTCTTTATCGTCCATGTAGTCTCGCATTGATGAATAGAGTTGGTTTTTCTGCAAAAAACTTTCCCCACAGAGACACAGAAACCGCAAGCGTTCACGGGGAATAAGGGACGTTTTAGAGGATTTTTCCTCCGTGTAACCTTATGGGGCTTTCTCTGTCTTTTGTGTCTCCATGGTCTATTGGGTAGAGCCGGATTATTCGGGATAAAAAGACACAACTTACCTGTAAATTATACCATTGATTCTAGAATGGGGTAAACGGCCCTATTTTCTTTGTCGACGGATACGGCGTCTGGAGCGCCCTCGAGGAATGGAAGTGAGTTTAGGCAGCTGCGATTCGATATGAGGAAAAGCGTCATCCTGGTGCGGGATGTGAATTGCTTTGACGAATTCTGATTGAAAGAGGGGATGGGTCGCTGTCTCGACATAATGAACTGAACGGGCGATTTCTTCGGCCTTGCCCCGTTGCTTTTTGTTCAGCAAGGCGATTCTCGCGCCATCACCAGCTGCATTTCCAACAGCAGTGACGTTGTCAATCGGTGCGTCAGGAATGAGACCTAAGACCATGGCGTGAAAAGGTGAGATGTAACTGCCGAACGCGCCGGCCAGTGTGATTTTGTCGATGTGTGAAATCTCAGCTTCTTTCATCAATACTTTACAACCGGCGTAAAGTGCGGCTTTAGCCAACTGAATCGCCCGCACATCTTCGCTAGTCACCAAAATATCTTCCCCCATGCTGGTCTCCGCTGCAGGCACCAGGATAAACGCTCCGCGTTTTCCATCCCAACGCATGCGATCGCTTTGGCTATTCGGATGAAATCGCCCATCTGGCAAGAGGATGCCTGCTAAGAAGAGTTCGGCAATCGCCTCAATGATGCCGGACCCACAGATGCCTGTGGGAGTTAGGGCCGGAGGATGCTCCGTGGTCCATTCATCGCTCCAGCGTTCTTCGCCGATGATTTTGTATTTTACTTTGAGGGTCTTCCGATCAATGCGTACTCGTTCAATGGCTCCAGGAGCCGCCCTCATACCGAATGTGATTTGTGCCCCCTCAAACGCAGGTCCGGTAGGCGAAGATGCACAGTAGAGTTGGCGGCCATCCCAAAGGTCGATTTCAGCATTGGTGCCGACATCAATGATAAGGGTGGTCTCATCATCAAGTTCTTGCGCTTCTGCTAACAAGACTGCCACATTGTCAGCGCCCACGTGCCCTGCGATTGACGGCAGAATATGCACATTGGCGGCTGGATGCAACCGTAAGTTGAGCTGAGAAGCCCTCCAATCCATGGGGCCACGATGGGCGAGCATAAAGGGGGCTTCACCCAGATAGCGCGGGTGGATACCTAAAAACAAGGAGATCATGGTGGTGTTGCCCACAACCACGGCTTCATGAATATCTTGTGGACCGATGCCCGCGAGTTGGGCGACTTCCGCAGAGACGCGATTAACCGCGCCAATGACGGCGCGGTGTAATTTTTTCAAACCATCGCGATTGTGGGAAGCGTAGCTAATCCGGCTCATCAGATCTTCGCCGTATGAAACCTGCGGGTTCATCTGAGCATATGAAGCCAACAGCTCACCCGAATCAAGATCACACAAATAACCAGCAATGGTCGTACTGCCGATATCGATAGCCACGCCCCAAACGCCTTCTTGGTAACCGGACCTGACATCTAGCACCAATCGTTCGTTGCGCACCAAAGCAGTGGCTCGCCATTGGCCTTGACGCAAAGTTTCCTGGAGATGTTGCAACGTCGAGAGCGAAATGTTCAGGTTAGATAAATTCCACTGGGATGCAAGTGCAGCGCGCAGCAACTCCCAATCACTAACAACTGCATCGGGCGAGGGAGGATTTAACTCTACATAATGTTGTTTTATGGTGGGATCCACCGTAATAACAAGCGTGCCAGCTTCTTTACGGATTGTTTGCTGATGCACTCTTGCTTCTTCAGGAACATAAACCACAATATCGTCGAGGATTTTCGCATTGCAGGCAAGGCGAAATGGGGTAGAGCCCAACAAAGAATGTTCCTCATCTGTCATTGGGCTAACATGATCGGGCGAAGATTCAATTCCAAACTTCAAGAATGCTCCCGATTCAATACGCACCTTGCATTTCCCACACAAAAGATGGCCGCCGCACGTGTTTTCGATGGCTTCACCAAGTTGTTGCGCTGCTGCCAAAATCGTGGTTTGCTTGGAAAAAGATCCCCTTCGTCCAGATGGGAGAAAAACAACCGTGGGGGAGGAGGAAGATCTGGGTATTGACATAATTTCTTTATGTTATGTATGAGATGATGTGAGGGTGAAAACGATTGTAACAGGGAGTGTTGCTTGAAACAAATGTAGCATCCTCAAACTCAAAAAATAACGAGGTGACTGGAAAAATTCAAATATCCCACAATATCCCACAATAACCCACATTATCCCAAGCCGACAGTGTGTTATGTAAAATAAACGGGCTTTCAAACCATAAAATAGACATAACTAACCTAGTGATCACCAAAATTTGGCGATTATTACGTTTACATAAGTCTGAAAATGCCTTCTGACCTGCATTTTTCATTCAATCATCTGTCTGCTATAATGCCAATATTCATTTCTCCGAAACTGTTGATTGATTTAACGCCCTTCGCACACGACGGCACCGCTGTTTGCAAAGCAGGCCCTTCTGCTAATGCTGTCCATTACCAGCGTTATCCCCGGCTTTACGCTAGTTCGTTATGTAAAATAGCTGCTCTCCCCTCCCCCTTCCCCATTGCCGACCGTTAAATTTTCAAAACTGACGTAAATCATAGTATGTCCACCCGGTTTTCCTTATGATGAAGTTATAGAAAGGCTTCTGCGGCCTATTCTTCATTTTCATTTTATGTCAATGCCTTCAGGAGGTGACCATGAAACAAGAGCTCGTCAGGGACTGGATGTCCTCGCCGCCGATCACCATCAATGTCAACGCTTCCCTACCTGAGGCGTGCGAAGTCATGCGGGAGCATAAAATCCGCCGTTTGCCCGTGATCAACAATGAAGGGAAGTTGGTGGGGATCGTCACTCGGGGAGATCTTCGAGGCGCTCAGCCATCGGAGGCTACCACATTGAGCATTTGGGAATTAAACTATCTGCTTGCCAAGTTGAACATGCAAGAGATCATGACTCCGGACCCAATCACCATTAGCGATCAAGCAACGATTCGTGAAGCCGCCCAACTCATGATCGATTATAAGGTGAGTGGGTTGCCGGTTGTGGACGATTCTGGTAATCTCGTGGGCATGATAACAGAGTCAGATATTTTCCGCCTGGTTGTGAAACATTGGCGTGAAGAAGAGGAAAAGCAGGTTCAATCCGACTAACACTGCACCTTCTCCTTTTTGAGTGGACTCCGGAGGTTTCTTGCTTCCGGAGTCTTGTTGTGGTTGGAAATTTGCTCCCAGGCTTTGATGGTGCTAGCATACGCGTGCAAGACCCTATTGCATGAATCCGCTTGCCTGAACAAACCTTATGTTCAGGTTTTCATGGTTGAAGGAGCGATGTCGCTTTGACGCCACAGGCATTATCCGATATACGCGTGCTTGACCTTTCGCGCATTCTTGCTGGCCCCTACGCCACGATGTTGTTGGCCGATATGGGCGCCGAGGTAATCAAAGTAGAACAGCCAGATGTGGGAGATGGCACACGGCATTGGGGACCACCATGGGTAGGCCCTTTTAGCGCTTATTTCCTCAGTGTGAATCGCAATAAGCGAAGCATTACGGTGAATTTAAAAACGGATGAAGGACGGGAAATCATTAAATCGTTGGCAGCTAAGAGCGATATTCTGGTGGAAAATTTCAAAGTTGGCGCCATGAAACGGTTGGGGCTCGACTATGAGACACTCTCAAAACTCAATCCATCATTGATTTATTGCTCAATCACCGGTTATGGACAGAATGGCCCTTATAAGGACCGTCCTGGTTATGACTTTATGATTCAGGCGCATGGGGGCATCATGTCGATTACAGGCCCGGAAGATGGCCCTCCCTATAAAGTCGGTGTAGCTGTTGTCGATGTCACTGCGGGATTGTTTGCTGCAAATGCCATACTTGCCGCACTCCATCATCGCCAGCGGACCGGGCAGGGGCAATATATCGATGTTGCCCTTTTGGATTCTCAAGTCGCATGGCTTGTGAATGTTGCTCAGAATTACTTTGCTACCGGACAGCCTCCAAAACGTTATGGGAACGCACACCCCAATATTGTGCCTTATGAGACTTTTGAAACAGCAGATGGCTTTCTGGCGCTGGCGGTGGGAGCGGACAATCAGTTTATGCGGTTATGTCATGTAATTGGTCGTCCAGATCTTTGGGAGGATGAAAGATTTCAAACCAATGCCGGTCGAGTGACTCATCGACATGCACTTATCCCAGAGCTGCAACGTGTGTTCAGATCGCGGCCGACCGATGCCTGGATGCAAGACCTGATCGAAGCAAAGATTCCGGCAAGTCCCATCAATGACATCCCCACCGTCTTTGCCGATCCCCAAGTCCGGCATCGACGTATGGTGCAGACCATCCATCATCCCGACGCCGGCGAAATCATCCTGTTGGGGCCTGTTCCGAAATTCTCTCTGACCCCTGCCGAAATTCGGACTCCGCCACCTTTGTTAGGTGTAGATACAGACGAGGTCTTGAAAAGGCTGTTGGGAATGGATGACAAGACTTTAACTGAATTGCGCACCAACGGAATTATTTAAATCCATAACATCTCGATCGTTTACACCGACATGATCATTTTTCAACCTAAAAAGGAGCCATGAATCATGGATTTCGAACTGACCGCCGAACATAAGATGATTCGGGACATGGTCTATGAATTTGCGCGCAAAGAAATTGTTCCCATTATCAAAGATTACGATGCCCGGCATGAATATCCAATGGAACTTGTCCCCAAAATGGCGGAGATGGGATTCATGGGCGTTTGTCTGCCGATGCGTTATGGTGGAGCAGGCATGGATTATATTTCTTTGGGGTTGGTATCGGAAGGTCTGGAATGGGCCGATTCTTCGGTGCGAGAGACCATAGCTGTGCATCTGGCATTGCACGCCCTCCCGATTTTTCAATGGGGCACCGAAGAACAAAAACAGCGCTGGTTGCCACCCTTGGCGACCGGAGAAAAACTGGCCTGTTTCGGGCTTACCGAGCCAGGAGCGGGCTCAGATGTTGCGGGCATGAGCAGCCGCGCACGTCGAGAAGGGGATGTATACATCTTGAATGGTGAGAAGATGTGGATTACCCTGGCCGATGTAGCGGATCGGTTTCTGGTTTTTGCGAAAACAGACCCCGAAAAGAAACACCGTGGCATCTCAGCATTTATCTTGGAGCGAGGCATGAAAGGCCTGACGACGGGCTCCATCGAGGGGAAACTGGGGGTATGGGCAAGCAATACAGGTTGGATCAGCATGCAAGATGTGGAGGTTCCCGTAGAAAATCGGCTGGGCGAGGAGGGCGAAGGTTTTAAAATCGCGATGAGTGCTCTGGACAATGCCCGTTACACGGTGGCTGCAGGAGCTGTGGGACTGATGAAAGCAGCTTTGCAGGAATCCATCGAATATGCACTTCAGCGAAAAACCTTTGGCAAGCCTATCGCTGAATATCAGCTGGTACAACAAATGATTGCCCAAATGCAACAACGAATTGACATTGGCGAGATGTTGGTATATAAAGTTGGTTGGTTGAAAAACCAGGGTATTCGCAATACGCGTGAAACCAGCATGGCGAAATGGTTCTGCACGGAGGCCGCCTTCCAAACCGCCAACGATGCTGTTCAGATCCATGGGGCCTATGGTTATTCAGATGAATACAATGTGGCTCGTTATTTACGAAATAGCCGCGGCGCGGTCATCTATGAAGGAACTTCACAAATTCATCAGTTGATTCAAGCCAGCTATGCTTTTGGTTGGCGCAAAGACAAACCTTTACGAAAAGAATTGCCGGCATACGATCCTGACCTTTGGATGGCGGATGAATAGCTTGTCGAAGACGCCCTCTTTTGCCCAAAACTTCCGGCCGAGAGAGTCGCTCTCTCCTCAAGAAGCCTGGTCTACCAGCCATTCAACTCGGCCCGATGTGTTGCGGTTCCCCCTTTTGGAGAAAGCATCATGATGGAGCTTGCTCTGGAAAAAATTCTACCGCAGGTGGAAGTGATCGTGCGCAAAGCAGGTGAGATTGTTCGCCGCTACCACGCACAGGCAGACACCATTGATTGGAAAGGAGACAATGATCCCGTCACTGCAGCGGATCGGGCCGTCAATGATTTTTTGGTGTCGGAGTTAAAGCGCACGTTCCCCGACTTTGGCATTCTGGCGGAAGAAAGCCGGGATGATCTCACCCGTCTCAACAACCCTGTCATCTGGTGTATCGACCCATTGGATGGCACAAAAGAGTTCATTGCCAGAAATGGCGAATTCAGCATCATGGTGGGGCTGGCCTTGGAGCAAGTCGCCGTGCTGGGGGTGGTGTATCAACCGGTCAAAGAGTTTATGTACAGTGGCATACGAACACAAGGCGCATGGCTGACGACTTCCCGGGGGCGAAAAGCATTGCATGTCAGCGATATCAAGAATTTCGAGGATTTCCGACTGGTTGTCAGCCGATCTCACCGCAATCCCATTGTTGACGAAATCAAACAGGCCCTGGGCGTCAATCACGAACGCATTTCGGGCTCTGTGGGATTAAAATGCGGCCTCATCGCCCGAGGTGATGCGGATCTTTATCTACATCCAGCGCCGGGCCTGAAGGAGTGGGACACATGTGCGCCCGAAGCCATCCTTGTTGGCGCTGGCGGGCGCATAACGGACTGCTGGGGGCGGCCATTTCTCTACAATCAACCCGATGTGCGCAGGCATTTTGGCCTAGTCGCCTCAAATGACGTCTCCCACACCGAAATCATCGCCAAACTTTTGCCGGTTCTTGACGCCCATGGCTTATCTTCGACGCAAGCCTGGTGAACCTTTCTCTTCGAAGGAATTTTTACCACCGATAATGGCCGAAACTCCGAAATCATCCCTGCTCTCACTAGAGCCAAAACGCCCCATTCCCACGGCGCCCGAGCAACCACAACCTATCTTTTTGAGGGAATTGCCAAAAAGGAATGAAGAATTTCGGCATTTGTTGGCTCATATCTTGCTTCCAGTCGACCTTATGGTGGAATTTGACATAGACCCCATAACCTTGAGGAATAAGCATGGAGCGGTGATGGTCCATGCCGCACATTCAGAAGATGGGATGGTCTGGGCTTTGCGCTTGCTCAATGACATAGACCCACGCGATCCATTGATGGAGATTGAATTGGGCGATACCCCCTTCAATCGGATCGCTGTTAATTGGGTCGCCATGAACGATCCCCGTGCGCCCCGATTCGATGTGGACCGGCTTCCCGATGGGTCATCTACGCTGCGAGGCACCGCAATTCGCAATATTCAGGCTGAAATTGCGGCAAAGGCAGCCGGACTGGCTCCAGGTCAAGTCCGGCGCGGCCTGAAGCATTTTGGACGATTAATGCAGGATTTGGAACAAGTCTTTGCAGCCATGCATCATTATGAATACGATGTTGAACCCCTCTTTTATCATGCTGCGATCCTATTTGAAAGGCATGGTTTTCGCTATGCTCGCGGAGAGGCTTTTATGAGGAAAATACATCAGGGATTTGAACCGGGCGGCGAACTCAGAAAGCGTTTAGACGGGAGTACGCCTTTTCGTATGCCCGAACAAGCGGATTCGATTCGGGGACGGTCGTGGGCGATTCATGACGGCATTTTAGGTGAGCCTTGGGATGGGGTAAAGATGTACAAGCGACTTGGTGTGTTTGCCGATGTTGAAACGGCGTCTGGTGTTTTGTGGTAGATTGTTTAGTTTGTGTTTGGATAGTCAATAACTACGCGAAAAATGATTCTTCTATCTACGCAACAAACCCCTTATTTGCTTCGCAACGTCTCTGTGCTAAATATCGGCTTAAACTTACCAGCGCCCCGAGCAGCAAAACTGCTTGCAGAATTGGGCGCAACCATTGTTAAAATCGAACCGCCGACCGGAGACCCCTTCGAGAAAATCTCGCCAGAATGGTATGCTGATTTGCATTCGGGAGTGAATGTTCGCAGAATCCATGTAAAAACACCTGATGGCCGTAAAAAATTGCATCAACTTTTGGCCAACGTCGATATCCTGTTAACATCACAACGCCCTGCAGCGCTGACACGAATGGGATTGGAGCCAGTTCAAACACACCGTCGCTATCCTCATCTCACCATCGTCAACATCATTGGGGCTCGAGGCCAGGAGGCCGAAATCCCAGGACATGACTTAACCTACCAGACAAAAGCGGGGTTGGTGACGCCACCCAGTCTGCCTCGGACCCTTATCGCTGACCTGGCGGGAGCGCAAATGGCCGTGATTGCAGCACTGGCCTTATATGCGTCTGGCGGAGGCGTGCGTGAAGTCGCACTTAGTGATGCTGCCGCCAGGTTCAGCGAACCGCTTCAATTTGGATTAACTGAAAAGGGCCATTTTTTGGGTGGCGGTCATGCTGGTTACAATATCTACGCGACCAAAGATGGTTTTATAGCACTTGCTGCCCTCGAAACAAAATTTTGGCAGCGAATGCGGAAAAACTTCCCTGACCTACCCCAAAACCCATTGGCACCTACAGCATTTAGCATATTGAAAGCAACCTTTCGGGCCAAGTCCACAAAGCATTGGCAGCATTGGGCCCGTCTCCAGGATATTCCTCTGGAGGCAATAAACGCATCAGACGAACGCCAATCCATATAGCCCATTTTCACCCCAAACATTATCGTTTAGAGGAGAGTGCCATGTCCAAACCCATCCGAATAGGCGTGATTGGAGGCAGCGGCGTGTATGACCTGCCCGGCCTGACCAACATCGAAGAAGTCACCATCAACACACCATTTGGCAGCCCCAGCGATAACTACATCGTAGGAGACGTCCATGGCCAACGAGTCGCCTTTCTCGCCCGCCATGGCCGAGGACACCTCATCAACCCCACTGCACTGAATGCACGCGCTAACATTTGGGGCTTCAAATCCTTGGGCGTGGAATATCTCATCTCAATGAATGCATGTGGATCGTTACGGGAAGAAATCGAACCGGGCCACATCGTCATCCCCGATCAACTCTTCGACAGGACCCGCCTGCGCCCATTGACTTTTTTTGATGAACCGGGCCTGGTAGTGCATGCTTCCGTAGCGGACCCCATCTGCCCCTATTTAGCCGACATCCTCTACACCGCGGTGAAGGCCACCGGGAAAGTGGTGCATAAAGGTGGTGAGTTCGTCATCATCGAAGGGCCTCGTTTTAGCACAAAGTCAGAAAGCAGGGTCTTTCGGCAGCTGGGATTCGATATTATCGGCATGACTGCGATCCCTGAAGCATTTCTGGCTCGCGAGGCGGGGATGTCGTACGCCATTATTGCCCACGTCACCGAC
>WFTO01000169.1 GCA_015485435.1 Anaerolineae bacterium
ATGCTATAGTTTTGTACGTTGGTAAAAATATCAAGCCACACCTACACCCTACACCTGTCAGGTTCCTAATCAGTACTTCTATTTGAAACCTCACCTTATCTACGAACTTTCTAGTGCACCCTGCGCGTTGCGGGGAACCTGACAGGTGTACTAAAAACGACACCGCTCGCTGTTGCCAGAACGTGGTAAAATGATTAAGATGAGCTATCACATTCTTAACATACACTCAAATCATGGTTGACAATCCCGATCCCGGTAATCTGGCCCAGGAGTTGGCGAAATTCCACATCTTTCAGGGTCTATCCCTCTCGGAGCTACAGCTGCTAGAGGTGCGGAAACCTGCACAACCGCTACGCCCCGGATTAACGCTGTTCCGTCAGGGGGATATTGTACCATGGGTATATTTCATTCTGAAAGGAGAAGTGGAACTGGTTCGCCGAGAATCAGGTAAACCCCCACTGCGGCGCATGGTCCGAGCGGGACAAGTGCTGGGGCGTTTGGAGCTGGACGCGAAAGAAGGGCAATTAGGGACAGCCAAAACCCTCAATGAAGTTGAATTGCTCGCGGTCAGTTTGGAATCTTTGGCACGCTTACGCGCCCGATATCCACACATGGAAAGCCTTTTCGACCGTAGCGACGTCATCGGTCAACTCAGGGCGACCCCTTACCTGGCCCCCCTTACCGATATCGAGATCACTTGGATCAGCGACATCGTCGAGGTGCTTTGGGCCGAACCAGACACCGTTCTTGTGGAACAAGGCGCTAACATCCCCGACCTCTTCATCATACGCCAGGGGCGTATTCGTCTCGACTGGGAGGAGCACCCACGCTGGACCAGCGCAGGCGCTGTTTTTGGATATCGCGACATCCTTGCTCAACGCCCGGCCCAATTTACCGCCACGGCCGAAAGCAAAATCAGATATCTTAAATTGCCCCGCGAGGACTTCCTGGCGGTGATCGGTCGCCACCCTAACCAGGACTGGTCACATCCTCCTTTTTCAGTAGAAACACTCCTGCGACGCACCACCCTGTTTCAAACCATGAACCAGGAGCTATGCTGTCGCCTGGCAGGGTATGCCATGCAGGTCCACTTCCATCGCGCCCACAAAACCATTATGCAGGCGGGCCAGGAATCCCAATACTTCTACATCCTCGCCCGGGGCGCAGCATTACGACAATCTATCGGACAAAACGGCCAACTCGTTTCGGTCACCATCGGCCCCAGCACCCATTTCGGCACGGCATCCCTACTTTTTCGCGAGGCTGCCAGAGACACCGTCGAAACCATCGAACCCACAGATTGGATTCGCATCCACCACGAAGATTTCTTTCTCTTTCTTCATGACCATCCCGAGGCCGAAGAACAATTAAACCTTTCACAAGCGCAACGCCAACGATTGCAGCAATTTCGTCAGCTTGAGGCCTGGCAACATGCCGATGAACGGGTTTTATTCAAATCACGCCGCCATTGGATCGTCCTGGCAAAGCGCATGATGGTTTTGATACCTTTGATTGGGCTGCAGATCGGCATCATTGCGCTCTATGCCAGCCTAACCCACCACTGGCCCAGCCTCTGGACGCAACTCTTGATCGCACTCCTTTATCTACTGCCCCTGGGGGCATGGATCTTGATCGATTACCTCAACGACTATCACATCGTCACCAATAAACGCATCATCCACCGAGAGAAATTGCTTCTAATACGCGATCGAACCCTGAGCGCGCCCATCGATCAAATCCAAAATCTAGACATCCGACGAAACCTCATCGCCCAATTCTTCCGTTATGGCGACCTGATCATCAGCACAGCTGCCACCGAGGGCCAGATCGTCTTCGATTATCTCCCCAATCCCAGCGAAGCCCATCACATTATCTCTGCCGAGATGCAACGCATCAAGGTATTTTCACAAGTCGACGACAGAGAAGCCCGCCAAAAAGAGCTGCAGGCTCGGCTTCATATCGGGCTGGAGGAAAAGATCGATGAACGAGCATTGATCGAAACGCCCCCCAAACGCCAACGAAAACGCTCCACCGCCCTTCCCTTTATTCGCCTGCTCGGGCTGCGGGAAGAAGAAAACAATCGCTTGGTCTGGCGCAGGCATTGGATAGGCCTGATTCGTATTACCGTACCCGCCTTCATAGCGACTTTGCTAAGTAGCTTGTTTTTTGTTATGATAGCCACGAACGACATTTTCGAGTCGTTCCCCCCAGCGGTTCGCATCCTGTTCATGATGCTGGCCGCCTTCATGACCCTCAGCAGCATGTTTTGGCTCTGGTGGAACTGGGAGGATTGGGAAAACGATCGGTACATCGTTTCTGAACAGCTCATCGAACGGATCAGCAAAAAACCCCTATGGTTTGATGAAATCCGGACCACCATCGGCCTGGAGCGAGTGCAAAACGTCGAATACATTCGCCCCAATCCCTTGGCCTACTTGCTGGACTATGGGAATGTAGATATACAGACCGCCGCACAAGAGGGAAAAATCACCTTTGAGTATGTTCCGGCGCCAGCAGACGTTCAATTCGAGATTTTAAACCGCATGCAAAATTATCAACGAAATCTGGAACGTAAGCGGATGGAGAGCCAAAGAAGGGAAGTATTAGAATGGCTTGAAGCATATCACCAGCTGGTGGCCCAAGAAAGAGGCTTCCATAGCCGAACATCTTAAATTTAGACCTCTTTGTAGACTTTCGCCAGGCTCTCACCATACACATCCAATTGCCAGGCACAAAAATAGCCGAAGGGCGTCACATCAACCTGGTATCCCGTTTTTTCCAGTCGTTGGGCCAGTTCCTGCAAAAACTGGTATGCAAATTCCGGGTCTGCATTCTTGCCGCCCAGGTGGGTGAAGGAGTGGAGAACAATGTTGCGAAATTGTTTCTTGTTGGCCAACCATTTTAAATGTTTCAAAACATGGCGAAAGGCTCGCGCCCGGTCAGCTTCATCCCGAGCTTCAACGTGAAGAAACGCCACCACGGCATTGGTGGCGCTCCCCGAATGGGCTGGAGGCGCTTCGGGTAAGGTTTGACTATATGGCTGCCAGGCAAAAGAGCGGGCAAGAAATGTCAGGATGCGCATAAATGGCTCTCAGTCATCTCAGAAACGTCTTGGATTGTCGCTGTTCGCTTGTCGTTGATTCACAAGTGCTAAGGCCTTTCGGGCTTTGCAAATCGTAGCCAGGTGGTTCACCAGCGACTGGTGAACACTTCACCACAATTGAGCTTTCCTAAACTTTACCGAAGAAAGCAGAATTTTCGACGTCATATGTATTCAATATACCGTAACTTGTGCATGGCGTCAATCGTCATCATGCAAATGAACACCATTGGGGGTTGGCGTGTCTATAACACGCCTGTCAATCATTGTCAAGCCTATGCTGGGCTGCTATACTAACGCCCTCCCTAACTTTCACAATGGACTCAGGCGTCAATCCCTGACACAGAGGGGCAAGCCTGAAGCGGCAAACGCGTTAGACACCTGGCCAGAACATGATGAGAAGTAGGCGCACAGGGACCGTGAAGACTTCCCACGCCGATATTTCTCCTCAATGTTCATTGACAACACACACTTGCCATTCCTATGGAGACCTATCCATGTCTCACAAACCGCTAAAAACAACCTTCCGATTTCCCTTGCTGCTGGGAATCACCGCCCTTTTATTGACGTCTCTGCTTTTGTTCCAAGGCTGGCTCAATACGCCTTTGGCGGATGCTCAGGGCAATCCGCCCGACCCTGCCCGGGCCTTGTCGCCCAATCTCGTCGCCCCAGAATTCCGCCCAGGCATCTATGTCTTCTATGACTGGGCCAATGTAGACCCAAATTCAGCGCCCATTACCGGAGGACATCTGGCCTTCAATTGGAATCAGATCGAGGTGGCGCCTGGCCAATACGACTGGTCGACCGTGGACCGCTGGCTTGCTCGTGAGGCGGCTTCCAATAAACCCGCCGCCTTGGGATTCCTCTCATACAATGCCCGCTGTTGCGGTGGCGACGCCGTGCCGCACTTCCTTTATGACCAATATCCCGACATGCGGGTCATCTGTGAGGATTCCTGGAGCATTCCCAAATATTGGAGCGATTCCTATCTAGCCGAACTCGAAAAATTCATCAGCGCCGCGGGCGCTCGTTTCGATGGTGACCCTCGCATCTCTTTTGTCGAAATCAACGTAGGGTTTTATGGAGAAACCAAACCCGCAGACCGCGTCCATCATGATTGTCTGGCAAACGCAGGCCTGACCAGCGATCTTTGGGTCACCACTGTGAATAAAATCGTGGATATTCATCGACGGGCATTCACCAAAACCCCTCTGGTGTTGCAGTACGCTCCGTTCTTTGAAAGCATGAAAGAACGCCGCGCATTCACCGATTATGCCGCTTCACTCGGAGTAGGCCTAAAACATAACGGACTGGTGCCCGACACCGACGCAGCGGTCATCGATCGTCCCAACTACTCCCTCAATGGCGCAGGACAATACGACCCCATGCTTAAATGGTGGCAGAAAGTCATCATCGGCTGGGAATCTTACGAGGCGCAATATCTGACCGGGTTGACCAACACCATGTGGGGCGTTTACAGCGGCCTCGATAAACACGCGGATTATTTCGTCTTCTCTCGAGACCTGGTCACCAAACCCGATCGGGAAAAAATCCTACGGTTTGCGTTGGCCCACCTGGGCAAAACTATCGAAAATAGCCCCTCTGCCTGGGTGGCCATGCGCGAAACCGAATACTCTTGGTATCCGCAATACGGCAATTACGACTTCTTCATGGTCCAAAATGATGACGCGCCCGGCGGGCGCACCGCGCCCATGTGGAATGTCTCCTCATACCCCGAGGGCCGCTACACACGCCGCACCGACATCGCCACCGGCAACCCCTTCATGTATTTTGATATCGAAGATGGCTATCTCTTCGATACACGTGAACGCGTACGCCTTAACATCACCTATTACGACAAAGGAACTGACAGCTTCGAGGTACGTTACGATGCCTGGAGCGATCCCAACAAACTTGCTGGCGTAGTGCGCAAAACCAACACCGGCACATGGAAAACCGTCAGTTGGGTGCTGACCGACGCCAGATTCGGCAACCGCCAACCAGGCGGTGGGGACCATCCAGGCTCAGATTTTCACATCAACGCCCTAAACGACGGCGACGAAATCATCCATCTCGTGCAAGTGGAACGCCTCGACTTGCCAGCGGCCCCAGCGCCAACCGCCACTCCCACACTGCCCCCGCCAACACCCTCTTGGACGCGGGAACCGGATGGCGTGCGTCATCGCATTACCTATCGTCAAGGCGTCAACGGCTATCAAGGTGCCACAGACACTTATATCGATCAATGGTCCAGCAATACAAATTTCGGCAACGCCCAGGTGTTGCGATCCCGATCCTCCAAACCCCAACGAGCTTTGATCCAGTTCCAGGGCATTGGTCTCCCAGTCAACGCCACCCTCGACAGAGCCTACCTGCAAATTTATAGCCTGAGCCGCAGCAACGACGCCAACTTCTACACTCGTGCGTTTGACATGAACACGCCCTGGAATGCCACGCAGGCCACATGGTACAAAGCAACAGCCAGCGGTAATTGGCAACGAGCAGGCCTGGGCGAGGGCCAAGATTATGTGGTGCCCTATGTCGATTTTACATTCGAGCACAGCGGCGTGGGGCGATGGGTGCAACTGGATGTGACCACCGCGGTGCGTCGTTGGCTGCAAAATCCAACCTCAAACCATGGCCTGTTAATCGATATTTACAGCACCGCGGATGTTGCTGTCGATTTTGCCTCCTCAGATTACCCAGACGCCTAATATCGACCACAACTCATCCTGGAATATCTGGACCCTAATTACATCCCCCCTACAGCTACCCCCACACCCGATCGCACGTCAAC
>WFTO01000170.1 GCA_015485435.1 Anaerolineae bacterium
CAATGGCCAACACGTCGTTGCCTTCGCCAACGCCGACAGCGTTGAAGCGCGAGTGCAGCTTGTAGAACAAGAAGGCCTGCGAGGCGTCATATTCTGGCGCCTCGGCGGCGAAGACCCGGTATTGTGGGATCGGCTTCCGCATCGAAGTTACACCACCTACCTGCCAACCCTTCTACTCCCCGCCCCCTCACAACCATAACGCCAAAAAGCCCACATCGTACGAAAATCGTAGGCCTGGCGTCATCCAAACCGTTTGACAGAACAACCATCGCGGGCTATACTTAAATTAGCTCAAACTCGATAATCTGTTTTCATACGATGACAAATGAACCTGTACACATCTTTACTCCCCTGACCTGAACACGCTCCGCACGCTTGCGCGAGCGTTTTTCTTTTTTGGCCAGGGCTTTCCACTCTCCCAGTTCCGGAGGTTTAATCTATGATGGATTCGGCCATGATCAGCAAAATTATGAAGGCGAAACGCTACGCGGATGAAAGGGATAGGATGGAGTTCAAGAGCTTTACCGTGGTGTTTAAGGGGAATCACCGAGATCATACAGTCACATTTTCAAACGGGGAATGGCATTGCACCTGCGACTTTTTCATGCAACGAGGGATTTGTAGCCATACCATGGCCATGGAAAAGGTGCTCACCGGCATGCTTCCCGAAGAGAGTCTCCAGGAATTCGAACCCGCTACGGCCTGAAATCACATCCACCGAGTTAGCCACACAAGTCCGGACGCATCACGTGTCCGGACTTTGTTTTTTCCTTCAATCCCCCACTGTGTGAACAAAGGCATCGCTACACCCTGACGCGCCGATGAAAACGGCTTACACAACCAAAAAAGAAGGGGGCAGGGAAGTATCTGCGGGAATGGCGCCACAAAGTCTTTGCAGCGTCAGCGCGCCTTGTTCAAAATCTTCAGCACATGACCGGGCCCTGTTTCACCTTTTCTGGCCAATGCCCTTATAATCGACTGGCAACACCACGCGCCAAAGCCCATCCCACATCCGAGGTGAACAATGACGCCAAAACTGCTTTTGCTGCAAGCGAGACGAGCTTCTGATCCCGCCCGCCAGGAAGAGCGGGTTTCATTCGCCAAACGATTAGGTTTGCCGCTAGACGCCATCGTTCCCCACGACCTGTTGCAGGAACCTCCCTCTCTTGAGAAAGTGAAACGTTACGATGCGATCCTTATCGGCGGTTCCGGTGAATTTGACGTCTCCAAACGCAACCTTCCCTTTTTCGACACCACCCTCCAACGCCTGAGGGAAATGGTCGATCTCGGTGGCCCCATGTTTGCATCATGTTTCGGTTTTCAGTTGTTGGTTCAGGCCCTAGGCGGAAACATCATTAACGATCCGGCGAATGTGGAGATCGGCACATTCAAAGTGTATCTAACGCCCGAGGCGCAGCAAGACGAGCTCTTCAGCGTGCTTCCCGATGCATTTTACGCGCAACTAGGGCACAAAGAGCGGGCCGAAAGCATGCCGCCTGGCGTCGTCACGTTGGCCTTCAGCGACAAGGTCGCTCACGAAGCAATGCGCATTCCCGGAAAACCCATTTGGGCCACTCAATTTCACCCTGAGTTGGACCTGCAGGACCATTTGGTTCGCTTTCGTCGCTACCTCAATATCTACGCCAGACTTTTCACCGAACAACAGATCCAAGAGATGCTGGATGCGTTTAAACCAAGCCCTGAGACTGAACGCCTGCTGCCCCGATTTCTCGAATTGATTACCTCATAAACCTCATTTTTCATGGGGTGAATGGTTTTGGGTGCGTAATGCCCACCCCAATCGATACAAGGTTTCGTAGGGATCGCCCGCCAGCCCAAACACCTGGGCAAAGGCGGGCTCTGTTTTCACGCCTAACCGCTTCAAGGAGCGCACTGCTTCTTTGGCTTCTTCGCCGCCTTCAGCCAGCAAGGCCGCTTCAGCCAACATATGCACCCAGGCTCTCTGTTGATCCACGGGCGTGGGTGATGCGTAAACCTGGATGGGAAATTCATCGATAAGAAATTCGCAAAGAAGCACCGTTTGCCCATACCGCTTTTTCAACGTCAGTTCGAAGTCGGTAAGATGACCATAATGCTTCTTCAGGATCTGGGCCAAGTCCTCGAAGTCCGTGGCCTCGCAAATAATGTCCAGATCACTGCCGGGGATATCCACATCGATCGGAATCGTGCCCGCGAGCCGGGCGTGAAAAGGCGCCAGGACGTCGAGAATAGCCAGCTGTTGCAGTATGCGCCAGGCTGCCCGTTGCCGGGGAGTCCCCTCCCTCAAATCGTCGATGTCGGAGCGGATCGTTGTCATTGCGTCACTATTCCCGCGAAAATGAGCGTCGCCAGGTCCATAAGGCCTTGCTCAGGACCCATTCTTCCCTTGCAAGCCCAATAAAAATCTCGTAGGGGCTGAGGCTTTGTCCATGGAGATCATATCGCCGATGCAATGCAGGCCCACGAAAGTCCTCCAGATTCCACATAGTCTCTTCTCGCTGTTGATACAACTCGCGCATCAGATGAGCCCAATCCCAGCCCCAACGCATGCGCACAGCCTTCCGATCATAAGTTTCTCGAGATAAGGAATACAAGACGGGCCGACCATGAAAGATGGATTGCGCCAGCGTCAACGCCCGATTTTCAGCCTCGATTCGAATAGCCATGTGCTGCGCCACGGAATACGGCCCCACTGCCCTTTCTTTCTGCAGGAGCGACTCAGGCAGCCCGATGACTGGCTCCAACATGGTTGCGCGGGAAGCCCGTAATTGCTGGCGGAGATCCTCTATTGTGGGGGCAATCCTCTTGGTGTCCGTCATGAAAGAGCTTTCCCTTGGGGCATGGTAAAACACTCTCGCATATTGTAACCGACTTTGTCGCGGGCGGGAAGCCATCAGGAGGGGAATGGATTTGACACAATTAGTACTAATTCGTATAATTCTATCTGTTACTAAATTCGACATGACTCTTAAGAGAACGTATTGTGAAACATCACCATCATCAAATCAAACACATGATAGCCTCCTTCGGCATTGAAGACACCAGTGGGGCCGAGCTTTCCCGGTTGACCAAGCTCATCGCCACCGGATACGAAACCATTTTCAAAGCCAGGATGAAAGATGAAGGGCTTTCTGGCCCGCGTTGGCGCATCCTTTTGCATCTGTACATGGCTGAAGAGATGGGCCAGCCTGGCGTATCCCCCACAGAGATGGCCCAGGCGCGCAACGTCTCCAAGAACACCATCAGCACCCTATTGCGCTCTTTGGAAGAACAGGGATTGGTAACACGCGCCATCTCGCCACTTGATCGCCGCAGCTTCGTCATACAGCTCACCGAAAGAGGTCGGGAGTTGGTGCTAGAGCGCTCTCCCCAACATCTATCTTTGCTGAACACACTAGCCAGCGATTTAACGTCCGAAGAACGCACAGAGCTCATCCGCCTCTTGACCAAACTTTATCAATCCATCATCCGACATGGTGATCTTCCGGATAGCTATCGATGCAGAGAAGCCGAGAGCGAGAAAAAGAACAGATAGGGGCGCTGTAGGTGAGCCTTAAAAAGCGCTGTGCGTCGGAATCATCATTTCCCTGAAGGAGTGTAGGCCTTGCAAGCATCCATGACCATGCCTCGCGGAAAGCGCGGGAAAAAAGCCAAAACCAGCTTCAAACCATTGTGGCGCGCTATCAAATATATTGGCCATTACAAAAAGATGGCCATTCTTGCATATGCGGCCATCTTTGTCAGCGTGGGCGCCCAGCTCATGGTTCCACAAATGGTGCAAAACATCCTCGATGCGGTGACCAACGGCATGATCGCCCAACAGCTCTCTCAAGTTCCGGCCCAATATCTGCCCCTGGCATTGGAGAAATTGGGCTGGACCATGGAGCAGTACGATCGGTTTGCCAACAACGCCGAATCAGCCATTTTCTGGGCCGCGGGGCTCATTCTCGCTTTTGCTGTCGCCCGAGCGGGCTTTGCCTTCGCTCAGACCTTTCTTTCGCAGGCCATGAGCCAAAATGTGGCCTTCGATTTCCGCAATGAGCTGTACGCCAAAATCCAACGACTTTCCTTTAGTTACCATGACCGCAACCAAACCGGTCAGCTCATGGTTCGGGCCACGGATGATGTAGAAAAGGTGCGCATGTTCATTGGCCAGGGAATGGTGCTTGCCGCCCAGGCCCTGATCATGCTTTCGGGCACATTGATCATTCTCTTTTTCACCAATGCCCGACTGACTTTGATCATTATGCCCATCCTTCCCATTGCCTTAATTATGTTTATGGTTTTTGGGAAGATCACACAGCCTCTGTTCACAGAGGTGCAGCGACGACTATCCCGTCTAAACGCCATTCTTCAGGAAAATCTGGCAGGCATCAAGGTCATCAAAGCCTTTGCCAGAGATCCCGAAGAAAAAAGGAAGTTTGAGCGCTCCGCTGACGCCTATATGGAACAGCAGATCAAGGTAGCGCGTATTTTCAGCTTCCTCTTTCCCATTGTCTTCCTTGTGGCGAATCTCGGACAGGCGGCCGTGCTTTACTTCGGAGGAAAACAGATCATTTATGGGGACCTCACCTTGGGACAATGGCAGAAGTTCAGCCTATACCTGGTTTACGTTTTCTTCCCTTTGGGCCAATTAGGATTTATCATCAGCCAGATGAGCCAAGCCTCTGCCAGCGCCAAGCGTATTTTCGATATTCTGGACGCCCAAAATGAAGTGGTTGAAAAGCCTGACGCCATTGAGTTGCCACCCATTCAGGGACGAGTCACCTTCGATGACGTCACGTTCCGTTATTACCCTCAAGGTGAACCGGTGCTTTCTCATGTGAGTTTCGAGGCTCAGCCTGGCCAAAGGGTAGCCTTGCTTGGAGCAACAGGCAGTGGCAAAACCACCATCATCAATCTCATCCCTCGTTTTTACGATGTCAGTGAAGGAGCCGTGCTTATCGATGGCTACGACGTCCGGGATGTAACGCTCGCCTCCCTTCGTCGTCAAATCGGCATCGTGTTGCAGGAAACCACACTATTCAGTGGCACCATCAAAGAGAACATCGCCTTTGGCAAGCCCGACGCCAGCATGGAGGAGATCATCGCTGCTGCGAAGGCCGCGGCCGCGCATGACTTCATCATGAGCTTTCCCAATGGTTACGACACCCCGGTTGGCGAACGAGGCACCACACTGAGCGGTGGCCAGAAGCAACGTATCGCCATCGCACGAGCCTTGCTTTTAGACCCACGCATCCTGATTCTGGATGACGCCACCGCCAGTGTGGACGTGGCCACAGAAGCCCGTATCCAACAGGCCTTAGAAAGGCTCATGGAAGGACGAACCAGCTTTGTGATTGCTCAACGAATCAGCACAGTCATGACGGCTGACCTCATCCTCGTCCTGGAAAAAGGCCGCATTGTGGCCCAAGGCCAACA
>WFTO01000171.1 GCA_015485435.1 Anaerolineae bacterium
CACCCACGCCGTCGCCAACGCCTGTGGATGTCATCTACCTGCCTGTGCTCCTGCGTTAATCTCTGAGTCGTTGCATATTCAACCATCATGCGTTCGATAGGGCAGACGCCACTTACCATCCGTCGCGGCGTGGGGATGACCATCGGCCTGTTGATCACCGCTCTGGCTTTGGTGTTATTGGCTCGGACGGTCGACTGGCGCTCCGCGTTACAATACATCCTGAAGGTGAAATTTGGCTGGTTGCTGTTGGCGCTGTTGGCCTTGGGCGTCAACAACCTCGCCAAGGCATGGCGATGGCGGCTACTGTTCCCCCCTGGCCGCACATTGCCATCCAGATGGGATGCGCTGGGTTCCTTGCTGGCAGGACAACTTCTGAATTTCGTATTTCCTTTCCGTTCCGGCGATCTCTCCCGCATCTATTTCATGGGGCGCTATCGTGGCAGCAGCTCCGCGTCTGCCGCAGGCACCATCGGCGCAGAAAAATTGTTGGACCTCGTGATCTTGGGTGGGTTGTTCACCTTGGTAATTCCCGCATTTGTGCTGCCCGACTGGTTGGAGGCGAGTAAATTATCGATCTGGTTGGTAAGCGTGCTCGCCCTGGGCCTATGGATAGGCGTCATCGCCGCGCTTCCTGCTTCGCAGAGCACATTGCGGCGTCTTGCCCATCGTTGGCAGGCGTTGGACTGGCTCTTGGCGTTGATCGATCGTTTGCTGGATGGGTTCTCTGCCCTTCGGAATCGCCGACGTCTCCTTCCCATTTTGGTTTGGACCAGTGTGGCATGGCTTGGCAGCATTGGCGCAACCTGGTTGTTGCTTCATGCGCTTTCATTGCCCGCCTCCCTGCCGTTGGCCATCCTGGCGAACGTGATCATCCAGGGCGGGTTAAGTGTGCCCGTAGCCCCGGCTGGCATCGGGATTTTCGAATGGCTTGCTATTCTGGCGTTGACCATCGGCGGCATTCCCACCGATCAGGGATTGGCGTTTGGACTTGTATTGCATTCCGTCGTGCTGCTTTATCCCGCGCTTATCGGTGGCCCCTGGTTATTAACTCGATTCAGGTAAAACGCGCTTTGCGTTTTCCATCGAATTGCCGTACACTCTGAACACCCAAATTTGGCGGGAGAAAACGGTTCTTGAACGCACTTCCGGCCGCAGAATCCTAGTTTCCATCGAATCCTATGCGTCGTTTCATTTTTGTCCTAACAATTGTTTTCCTTGTGGTGGGTCAATTGCTGTTGACCTCGGGCATGCAGGCCTGGAGTTTTGCTAGTGCAGAAAGGGGTGTGGCTGCTGCTGGCGAATTACTTTTTTTGCCGCCTACCGCGCGCCCCTCTCTGACGCCGTCGCTAACGCCCACTCTGGCAGCCACAGACACCCCGGCGCCCACGCCCACCCGGCCGCCAGACACCGGTCCTAACCCCACGCCCACGCCCATTCCTCCCACGCCTACGCCCGCGCCTCCGACCCTGGTGATCGCCCAACGCGTGGTCAATGTGCGCCTGGGCCCGGGATTGATTTATGATGTGATCGGCGTTGCCAAAGAACAGGAGCGCTACGTGATTTTGGGGCAATTTCCTCCCGGCGATTGGTTGTTGATCGACTTCCATGGCAAGCAAGGCTGGGTGTTTCGGCAGTTGGTGACGATCGAAGGGAACCAGGATGAGATCCCTCCTATCACAGATATCCCACCCACGCCCACCTTTACGCCCACCGCCACATCCACGCCCACGGCAACGCCGACCCTGACGCCCACTCCGGCCCCCACTCGCGCAGGTGATACGCCTGCTCCCCCTACGGAATCCGCGCCCACGACAACGCCCGAATCTCCGACAGTGACGCCATCGCCACCCATGGCCATCATCGGGAGCGAGCAAACCCCCATTCGCGCCGGCCCAGGACTCATCTATGAGCAGCTTGGGCGGGCGAATCCAGGAGAGACGTTCCGAATCACCGGCCTGTCAGTCACCGGAGATTGGTTCCAGATCGATTTTCGAGGACAACCAGGATGGGTGTTTGCCACTCAGATCGAGCCCGTCTCCAATATCGAACAGATCACAATCATCC
>WFTO01000172.1 GCA_015485435.1 Anaerolineae bacterium
ATCCCTTCCCCGTGGATGTGATCGGCGTCTTCACCGTTCAGGAAGAAATCGGTTTGCGAGGCGCGCGCGTGGCTGGCAGCCATCTTCAACCCGATTATGTCTTCATTCTGGAAGGCACCATCTGCCCGGACCTGCCTGGACCTCCCGATCAGACCACCACGCCCCCCACCACGCGTCTGGGCCACGGTCCCGCCATCACCCAGATGGATCGCTCCTATATCACGCCCCCGCGGTTATTGCAATACCTTTTGCGCACAGCCGAGGAACACGCCATCCCTTATCAGTTCAAGCATCCCAATGCCGGCGGCACCGATGCCGCTGGATTCGTACGAGACCGCGGCATCCCAGCAGGGATCATCTCCACTCCCTGTCGCTATATCCACAGCCCCGTCGCTATTGCTGACCTTCGCGACTTCTGGGGCGGCATCGCCCTCACGCAAGCAGCTATCGATAACATCATCCAACTGTGACCCCATTGAGATGCTCCACCCCCTTCCATCATCCTTCGTTGTTTCAACTACCTACCATCATACAAAACCATGAAAACCCTGATCCGACTACTTGTTGACACCTACGGCCCCTCCGGCTTTGAGGATAACGTGCGCGACGTCATCCGCACACATGTCGAACCCCTGGCCGATGAACTCCACGTGGACGCCATGGGCAATCTCTTCGCGCTTAAAAAGGGCCTTGGCGCAGGCAAACGCATCATGCTGGCAGCCCACATGGATGAAATCGGACTGATCGTCACCCAGGTGGAGGATGATGGCTTCCTTCGTTTCTCCGGCGTAGGCGCCATCCCGATGAAAGCGCTGATGGGCGTCCGCGTACGCTTTGCCAACGGAACGTTGGGCGTGATCAGCCATGATGGCGGCGCCAAGCCAGAGATCGCAGGCAAAACCATCCCCGACATGAGTCGCTGGTTCATCGATGTCGGCGTGAGCCGCAAAGAGGACCTGCCCGTTGGCGTGGGGGATGTGGCTGCGTTTGTCCGCCCCTTCCAGGACCTGGGTCAACGGCTCATCGGCGGTGGATTTGATGATCGCATTGGCTGCGCCGTGTTGATTGAGACCATGCGTCGCCTTGATCGCCCCCCTCATGATGTGATTTTCACCTTCACCGTGCAGGAGGAAGTGGGGTTACGCGGCGCGCGCGTCGCCGCATTTGGAATGGAGCCCGATATCGCCATCGCCGTCGATATCGCCCCAACCGGAGACACGCCACGGCCAGAACTCCCCATCGCACTGAAGCTGGGCGCGGGCCCCAGCATCAAGATCGCCGACGTCGGCATGATCAGCCATCCACGTTTGCGACAAACCCTCGAAACCGTCGCACGCGAGCACAACATCCCATACCAATTGGAAGTGCTCCCCCTGGGCTCGACCGACGCCGCGGCCATGCAAGCCACCCGCTCAGGCGTCATTGCCGGCGCCATCTCCATCCCCACCCGCTACACCCATCTTCCTACCGAAATGATCGATATGTCGGATGTGGAAAACGCCATCAAACTACTCATCGCCTTTTTGCAAACAGCCGACATGCCCGAATGATCCACCGATCCCCGACGATCATTCTCTTTCCACCCCCAATCGAACGCGATCAAACTCCTCATGTCCCAATCAATCCTCCTCCTCGACTACACACGCGAGCAGCTGCAGGAGCTCATGACCTCCTGGGGGCAACCTGCGTATCGAGGCAAGCAGATCTACGAATGGCTACACAAATTCCTGGTCACAGACCCCCAGCAAATGACCAACCTCCCCAAAACCTTGCGGGAGCGACTTGCATCCGAGACATACATCAATCCGCTGGAGCTCATCCTCCAGGTTGATGATGCGCGGGGCGAAACCCGAAAGGCCCTTTTTCGGCTACCCGACGGCGCCACCATCGAAGTAGTGCTCATGCTCTACAACAAACGGCGCACGGTTTGCATTTCCACCCAGGTAGGATGCGGCATCGGCTGCCCATTTTGCGCCACCGGTCAGGGCGGACTGACCAGAAACCTGAGCCCCGGAGAAATCATCGCTCAGGTCCACTGGTTTGAACGCTGGCTGCGTGAAGCGAACTCCGACAGCGAGGGATTGGTGGTCGAGCGGCCCACGCGCGTCACCAACATTGTGGTCATGGGGATGGGCGAACCACTGGCCAATTATGAAGCCACCATGCAGGCGTTGCGGGCCATCGCTGACCCCAAGACGTTCGCTCTCTCCGCGCGCAACATCACGCTTTCCACCGTGGGGTTGATCCCCAAAATCGAACAATTGGCCGAGGAAGACCTGCCGGTGCGACTGGCGGTCTCGTTACACGCCCCTACGGACCGTCTTCGCAACAAACTCGTGCCCATCAATAAACGGTATCATCTGCCCAAACTCATCCATGCGTTGGTACGTTACCAGGAGAAAACCAATCGACGCGTCACGTTCGAATATGCCATGATGCGCGGCATCAATGATTCTGTTGAGCAAGCTGAATTGTTGGCAGACCTTCTGGCCCCCATCCGCAAAGCCCACGTCAATCTGATCCCCCTGAATCCCACGCCTGGCTCGCCCTATCAACCCAGCTCAGAAGAGGCGGTACGGCGTTTTCAGGCCATTTTAGAAAGAGCCGGCATCACCACGACGGTTCGTTTGCGGCGAGGCGTCGAAATCAGTGCAGGCTGTGGCCAATTACGCCAGGCCGTTCAACAGCCCGAGGTCTTGAAATTCATTCGCGAATAATCCACCGCGACCTCTATTCTTTGCATCACCAGGAGTCGGACGATGTGTCGTTGGCTGGCTTATATGGGCCCTGAGATTTTCATGGACGCCCTGTTGATCAAGCCGCAGCATTCACTCATCGATCAAAGTTTGCATGCCAAAATGAATTTTGTTCCGGGTGTAGGGAAATGGACGACCAATGGGGATGGTTTTGGGTTGGGCTGGTATGGCGAACGGGCGTTTCCTGGCCTCTTCCGCAGCATTCGCCCCGCCTGGAATGATGAAAATTTGCGCAATCTGGCGGAACAAATTCGTTCAGGATTGTTTTTCGCCCATGTGCGAGCCGCGTCACCAGGCACAGAGGTTCAGCGCACCAATTCCCACCCCTTCCGTTACCGCCACTGGCTGTTCCAACATAACGGCGATGTTGGCGATTTTCAACTTCTGCGTCGCGACCTGCAATGTGCGGTGGCGCCCAAGCTTTTTCCTCACATTCGCGGCACCACCAGCAGTGAGACGCTTTTCTATCTGGCGCTCACCTACGGGCTGGAGGATGATCCACTGACCGCGATGCAGCGAGTTGTGGGCCAGGTAGAGCATCTGCGAACGATATACCGTATCGACACGCCCGCCTATCTCACCCTGGCATTCACGAATGGACGAGCGATCTATGCTTTACGCTATTCCAGTCATCACGATTCAAAAACCATGTTCTTTAGCCGCAATCTTCGAGCTATCCACGAACTCAACGGCGACTACGAGGCCATACCCGCGGGCGCTCGCATCCTGGTCAGTGAACCGTTGGACGATCTCAGTGAAGACTGGGAGCCGGCGCCCGAATCCTCATTCATTGTCATGGAAAAGGATGCAGTGACTATCCTTCCCTTTACCCCGACCTACGAAGCGTCACATTGAGAGCACGCCATGACTATGAAATACGCTCGCTTGATTCCCATCATTTTCCTTTGGCTCCTGCTCATAGCCGGGTGCGCCAATCCCCCTGCCGCGCCCACGCCCTCCCCAATGCCCACGGCCACACCGGCGCCCACGGTCCCAATCGTCCCCACATCCACGCCCAATTCCCAAGTTCCCCCGACAATGAAGGGCGTCTTTGCTGTAGGCCTGCTGACTGCAGATGGCGTTCCTCTCAAGGGGGATTACTACCGACCCCTGGCAAAAGATGCGCCCGGGGTCGCACTCATCCATGGTCGCGGTCGCACCCGGTCAGACTGGCAACTCTTGGGTTGGCAATTGATGGACCAGGGCTTCGCCACGCTGGCTATTGACTTGCGAGGGACAGGGGAAAGTGGCGGGCAGGCAGACGCGGGAGACAGGCAGCAGGATGTGGCGGCCGCAGTCGCATTTTTGCAGGCCCAGGCCGAAGTCAACCCACAACAACTCCTCCTCATCGGCGAAAACGACGGTTCGTGGTGGGTTCTGGATTATGCAGCTCATCATGCTGACATCCAGGCTGTGGCGCTCATTACTCCGGGCATTCGCGCCGACAAAACGCTGTTACAGAAGGTGATGGGCGCTTATGGCGATCGACCGATTTTCATTGCTGTCAGCGATAATCCCGCCATGGGCGACGAAAACGCAGTGCAAGCTGCGCGGCTTCTCGATGAGCTGGCAATAGGCCCCCATGAACTGGTTGTACTGAATGATAACGCCTGGGGTGTGGGACTGCTAATGCAGGAGAATGGACTGGCCGCCAGGCTGCTGGGCTGGATGAAGCAGCTGTCATCACCTTAGATGCGACTATGAAATTAAGTATTGTTTGAATGAAATAAGCCAACTAGCCTGCCAACTCAACAAAAACCTCACCAAGGAGCATGTGCCGAGCGCAGCCACCACAACCTGACAGGTTCCTTTTGCCCTGTTTCACTTTCTACCAACCGTTGAAATGCCGGAAAATCGGTCTTGTCTTTGCAAAATCCTGGCAGGAACCTGTCAGGTTGGATATGACAAAGCCAACCTTAGTCAGGTGGCACGATACGAAACCACGAACATAGACGATAGTACGAACATGGATGAAGCCGGGGAAATGCGAAAAGCTTAAAGTAATGACCGTTTCATCGGTGACCTCGGCCTAGCGAAGACGCTTTCTGGTGATGAAACACCAATTCGCCGAAGAGGCCAATGCGCCAAACCTATTTTCTGAATAATGGTTGATAAAGAATATAAGGTGTGGTCACAGTAATTCTCTTGGTATCTTCGTCCGTCAGTCCGCCGCTATCCATGATCTGCGCCCGTACAGTAATGCTACCCCATACATCATCGAATGTTATGGGCACGACACTGGACGCATTGAGCCAGCTCGTATCAAAAACGCCGTCGTTGGTCCAGTCAAAACGGACCGACATGTCGCTGATCGCGTCATGGTCATCGGTGCTACCGGTTACATCGATGAGGAAGGTAGTGGTGATGGTACCCGTTGTCGGTGTAATAACCAGATTGGCGGTCGGAGGCTGGTTGCCGCCAGGGGGAACGACCTCAATCTGGCAAGAGGTGAAATCCATCAGATATCCTGAATCCATAACGACAAGATCAACTTCATGGATGCCAATGCTATTGTAGGTAAATGACACCGACTGGGTGGCGGGTTGCCAGCTCTGCCCGCGAAAGTCAAAGACTCCCCACTTATCCCACTTGACTTTCAGGGCAGAGGTGGAATCCTGAGCATCGGAGCTGGTCGCCGCGGAGAAGGTAAAGGTCGTGCCAGGCGGGCCAGATGCTGGAGTAGCGCTGCAGCGCGCGGTGGGCGCAGTATTGTTGCCCGCTGCTCCCACCTGCAATGTTTTCACCTTGGTATCCGTCAATCCCCCCGTATCCATGACTTCCAACTTCACCTGATATACGCCTGGTGCAGAATAGACGTGGGTGACGGGCGGATTGGTGGGATTATCCCAGGCCATATCCCACACACCATCACCATCGAAATCAAACCGCACCGAAAGCCAGGCGTCGGAATCCTCTGCGTCAGACACGCCGATGGCGTCGAAAAAGAAAGTAGTGCCGACCACGCCCTGAGGTGGGTCGATGGTGAAATCAGCCGTTGGAGGAGTGTTTTGTTGTCGAAGCATGGACTCGGGCGCAGCAAGGGCCATCGCGCCCAAACCAATGAGCAACAAAAGGGTAATGATAAACGTCGTGAGAATTTTCATAGGATCACCAAGCTTATACAGTCGTGTGAGGTCAATTTTTTGATAAGAAGACGTTATTAAGATGGGAAAGTTATGGAGATAATAGAAGATATCTGGACGACGTGGAAGCACAGGTTCTAGAAAAGAGATCGGTCATCCCATGAGAATTACTCTTCACCAGCCAGGTAGGACTGCACCGCTGCCAGGGTGGTTGCAGTCCAATAGTCGCCCAGAGCCGAAAGTTGGTCTTCGGGGCCGCCCTGTCGGGACATGCGGGCGTTCTCATAATACAACATGGCCATCACGGGAACGTCCTTGTTCTGAGCGATAAGTTCCTTCGCACGCTGATCCGCCAGATCCAACATGTCGGCGAGAGAGCGTTCGCGAGTGACGTCGATGATGTTGCCATCGGCGTCCATGACCGCACCCAAAGAATAATGCTTGGCGATGAGGGATGATGTGAGAGCATAGTTACTGACCGCCGCGCCCAATCGCAATCGGGAGACCTGCTCCGTATCTCCTACGCCTGCACTCAGCCTTTGCACACCCTGCTGTGCGGCCACGGCAAAGAGATAGCTCCAATCGTAGTTCATTACCATCTCTTTGGCAATGTTGGGATGCACGCCCCAACCCTCGGCGACTTGATCCACGATGATGCTGTCGAAATAAGCCATGTTGGCGTCCGCCGCGTGCCGCAACAGCTCGGCCATGGCTTCGACTCGCTCTTCGGGAATGTCCTGCGGGGAGCCATAACCGAAACCGATATCCACGCTGTCACGGGCAAGTTGCACGAAATCTCTGGCCAAAACATAGTAGGCAGAGATCTCCATGAGCTTCGCCAGCAGGTCTTCTTCGCTCATGGAGCCAGCGCCCTGAGCCAACAGTTGCTGGATGGCGGTATCGGCCAAGACTACCAGCCCTTCGGCCTGACCAATGTTGGTATAGGCGTCAAAGAGCGCCACATAATCACTGGCCGAGCGTGGCTGCTCAGTCCTCAACAAGTCCAAGACGGCATCCTTTTCGGCCAGGGTGGCTTGAGTGGAAGTCAGATATTCCACCAAGGTGTCGATTTCGGGCGAAGCGGCGTAACGTTGCACCATTTCACCGATGAGTAACCATATCTGAGCCTGCACCGCAGCGTCAAGGGCTCGCGAATATCCAACCGCGGCCAATCCCTGCTGCAATGCGTTTTCGGCGCTTTCGGCTGTCTGATCGGTGACATCGAGCTCTTCGCCAAAAAGCTCGACGATCTCAGGAGCCAAGCTGTTAAAGCGCTGGCGTGCGTTTTGATAGCGGGCGAGCCACTCCCGCGCTTTGGCTTGAGTGCGATCGAAAGCCCGAGGCGGGAGCTGCGGCGCTGCGCTGGCGACACGGCCTCGCGCCAACTCCTTACCGGTTAGCAGAGCGTAAGCCTGAAAAATATCACTCACCTCTCGCACTTCCACGCCAAACTGCTGGCCCACTTCAATCACATCCACCGAATTGCCAGTATTGACATCGACATCGTAACGCTGCCCCGCAGGAATGAGGACCATGCGGGCGCCGCTGTCGACTGCGCCTTGAATCTTTTGAGGAATGCCGCCCACCGGCCCAATGGTGCCATCGGGATTGATGGTTCCGGTCATGAAGATGTCATCGGCCACCTGATGCCCCTGCAGCGCAGCCAGGGTGGCGATGGTCATAAAGGCTCCGGCGCTGGGACCATCGATGCGGCCGCCCACAGAGTAGGCGAACTCAAAATCTCGGGGGTCAATGTTCAATATCTGGCTGGAAACCACCACTGCAGTCCAGCCCGCGGCCTGCCACATAGGCCCCAAGCCGCCGACTTCCTCTTCAAAAAAGCCCACTCGCAGCTCTTTGTTCTGGCTGGGACGCACACTCACCCGTACAGGACTCACGCCGCCGATGGCCTTGCCCGACGGATCGGTGGCATACCACAACGCGTGTATGGTGACGCTTCGTTCACCCTCTGGTTGGGTTGGAACAGGTTCTTCCGCCGATGTCGGCGTTGGATTCATTGAGGTCGGGGTCGTGTCCTCGCTCTGACTGCTGGCATCCCCCAGAATGACAAATCCATACTCACCTGCCGGCTTGCCATTGAGATAGACTTTGGCCTTGTAGCCGTCGCCCGGTGGAAATGGATTGTCGTGAGAGAGGGTAAACCCCACCTGGGTGTTGCCGCCTATGGCAAAGAGCACGCCTTGCTCTTTCAAGGATTCGGCGATATCCACCGAAGCCTCTGCAATTTCTTGATCTTCGTACATAAAGCGGGCGGTGACAACGCCCTCCTTGGGCATGCCTTTGAGCTTGATGGATAGGTAGATGGTCTCGTCGGGTTGAAATTCATTGCCCGGCTCCTCTGGCCCCATATCCTCGTCCAGACCATGGGCGAAAGTTGCATCCAGTATCTCCAGCTGGACAGTTTCGGCCTGGTCACTGGATGAAGCTTCTGGTGAAACATCGGCTGAGACATATGTAGGAATCGGGGTGGCCGTTGGCGTCGTGTCCGACGGCGTCGCGTCGCCACCGCATGCAGCCATTGCCATCACCAGCACAATGACCAGAAGAGAAAGAATGAATCGATTAATACGCATAACGTGCCTCGTTTTATGAGTAAGGATGGGAAGATGAACTGTCTTTGTCATTGCATTTCAGAGGACCAATTTTTTCCTCCAGAAAATGGATCAGTCCGTTTAAAGAGTCAAATGCGCGCATGTCATTGCTTTGGACATGGGTGATCTGGCCGCGCCAGGATCCCCCATCTGGAGAATCTGAACAAGCAGATACTCGCCAGATGCGAATGAGAAAGGATGAGCGACGCAATTGGCCATCCATGTCGGTTCCTACTTTACTCACCAACCATCTCACAATCGTCTCAAAAAAATGAGCCCAAGGTTATCGCATAGGGCTCATTTCTAAACCTCCTGGCGCCATGGCAACGCGTCAAGCGACGTTCTCCCCTTTTATGCAGATACAACCGCCGCTGAGCCGGGCCCCATGCTCGTTTTTTCGGCTGTCACGAGTGTGCACACTTACATTGGCAGCCCTTAACGTAGCCAGATCGCGATTGATGGTGAGCGCGGCAACCTGTGCCTGCGTTTCTCGCCATAACCGTAGCAATCACAGCTTCCCTTGGTGGGGATGTCAAGATAGGATAGGATAGGATTGAATCATTTCTCGGCGGTCCATGATGACGTGAAGGAGAGAAAGGGCGATAATTTGATAAAAAAGCCATGAAACCTATTGATTTCCAGAAAAAATTCTGTTATAATCGTTCTGAAAACGATTTCAAAATCGTTCCGAGCCACCTAATTCCGCCCTTATGAGCCATCCATCTCACCCTAGGCGCACCCCCATCACCATTCGCGACGTGGCCCGCAAGGCTGGCACATCGCCGGCCACGGTGTCTCGCGTGCTCACAGGAAGCGCCAATGTCCGGCCAGAGAAGCGTGAGGCGGTTTTACGGGCTATCGAGGAGCTAAACTACACACCCAACCTGTTGGCCCGGGGGTTAAAGACCCAGCGCACGCAAACCCTGGGCGTCATCATCAACAACATTCAGGATATTTTTTACAGCACTGTTGCCAAGGGGATTCAGGACTACGCCACCAGGAATGGGTATTTAATTATCATTGCCGATACGACCGACGATCTGGATCGTGAACGGAAAATGTTACAGTTAATGCGCGACCAATCGGTGGATGGCATCATTTTCGCGCCTATGGGCGGGAATCAGGATTTAGTGAAAGAATTGCAGGAAGAGGGGATCGCGCTCATGGCGGTTGATCGCACCCTGGAAGGAATTCAATTGCCAACGGTGCTGGTTGATAATCGCAAAGGCGCGGAAAAGCTGGTGGATCATCTTATCAAAGAAGGCTTTCAACGCATCGCCCTCATCAATTCTCATAAGCCGATTACGACGTATCAAGAGCGTGAAGAGGGATATCGCAACGCGTTACGTGCGGCAGGTTGGCAGATCGATGAACGGCTCATCATGCGAGGCGGGCCTCGCATGGCTGATGGTCGGGCGATGACCATCGCACTGATGAAGCGTCACCCTCTGCCCGATGCGATCTTTGCCGCCAGCGGTTCGTTGGCGTTGGGTGCGCTGGCGGCTTTACGCGAGCTGCAATTGTCCGTGCCCGATGACATCGGCTTTGTCGTCTTTGACGACTTTGACTACTACCGAATTTTCTCGCCCACACTTACTGCGGTGCGGCAACCGGCCTATCAAATAGGTCAAACCGCGGCCGCGTTGCTTCTCGGCGCTATTCGCGAAGAGAAACCCTTACCCCCATCCCCGACCATCCTGCCCGTCGAATTGATGGTGCGGGAATCTAGCCAAAAAAGGAGGTGAGTTTATCCCAGCAAACCCAGGCACACGACCCTTCACGTCATTGCCATCCCGAACTGATGCTACGGCGAAACATGCTTGCATCGCGATGATCCGTGACGACCGCTGAAACCCCTAAGCTCGTCCACAACCCGTTTCGCCGTCAACACAGCGAGGCGATCTGGTAAGTCCAAGTCATTCATCTTTCTCTCACTCACCAACCACAGGAGTAGAAGAACTATGAAACGGTATCGTCATCTGGGCATCCTCATTGTCCTGCTTATCGTTCTGACACTGGCCCTTAGCGCCTGTCAGCAACAAGCCGCCACAGAGGCCCCGAAAGAAGAGGCTCCGAAAGCGACGGAGGCCCCGAAAGAAGAGGCCCCAGCCCAGAAAGAAGAAGCGACACCTGCTCCCGAAAAGGTAACGCTTGAAGTCTGGGCCGAGGCCAACAACGTGGAGCACTGGCGGGCTGATGGTCCAGCCAAGGCTGCCGCCATGGTTAAAGATTACAACATCGAAGTGATTCCCGTCAATGATGACGCGGGTTGGGGCGATTATAAAAAGAAGTTTACGCTGGCAGCAGACGCGGGTGAGGCTCCCGAAATCGTCGTGTCGGGGCATGAAGACATCCCCGTCTGGGGAAATGCCGGTTATATCGTCCCCTTCGATGATTGCCGCGCCAAATATCCCGAATTCAACGATGTCATCGACAGCCTGTGGAATGCGACCATGTGGCAGGGCAAATCCTGGGGCGTTCCACAAGACACCGAAGCCCGACCCATGTTCTTCAACAAGAAAAAGTTGAAGGAGATGGGATGGTCGGATGAAGAGATTGCCGCCTTGCCCGATAAGATCAAGAACGGGGAATTCACGCTGGATGACATGATCGCCACCGCCAAAGAAGCCATCGAAAAGGGCGTGGTCGAGCCTGGTTACGGATATTGGCATCGTCCGCGCAAGGGTGGCGACTTCATCCAATACTATGCCGCTTATGGTGGTCGCCTTTATGATCCCGACCAAGATAAACTCGTTGTCAACCAGGAAGCACTGAAGAACTGGTACGCGTTCCAGCGGCGCATCGTAGAAGAGGGCATCACCCCAGAAAACTACATCGGCACCGAGTGGAGCATCTGGCATGACACGGTCAGCCATGGCAAAGCCCTCTTCTGGAACGGCGGCATCTGGCAATGGGCCGACTGGGCCACCAACTATGTCGCGGATCTGGGCGGAGAAGACTACCTGTTCGAATTCGTGGGCTACGCCTTACAACCCTCTGGCATCAAAGGCAAACCTGGTGTGACCCTTTCCCACCCACTGGTGTACATGATCACTTCAGAAAAGGCCTCCGGCTCTAAAAACCAGGATGCGGCATGCGCACTGTTGGCCAAGACCACCACGCCCGAAATCAACACCCTGCACGCTGTTGGCAGCACGCACCTGGGCATCCTCAAATCGCAAGCCGATTATCCTGAGTACAAGAACAACAAGTTCCTCTCCGACGTCCTATACATGCTGGACTACAACTTCTATCAGCCCAACCATGTCATGTATGGTCCTTACTTCGACATCGTTTGGGATTACATGGTCAAGGCTGAGAATGGCGAAATGTCGCCTGAAGACGCCGCCAAGGCCGCGGTCGAACAGTTGCAAGCTGAGCTGGGCGATCAGGTCATTGTCGAATAACCTCCTTCTGAACCACGACGCCATCCCGTCAATAAAACGGGGTGGCGTCGATGGTTTTGGCGCCTGTTGAACGTCAAACGTAAACCGTCATGAAGTCGCTGTTGGGCATGACGTTTGACGCATGACGTTTGACTCTCGGGCAAAATGACGCTTAAGCATAGGTGAAACACATGACAGATACAATTTCTACGACAACGCCCACCGAAAGCCGATGGCATCGTTTTTGGGATGAGCTTCGCCGCTCCCTGGGGCCTTTTGGCTTCCTCGGGCCTGCCGCGCTTATGATCTTCCTCTTCTTCTTCATCCCCGTCATCATCATCGTGGCCATTTCTCTGACCAATATGAGCACATCCACCGGCTTTCAAAATTGGAAGTGGGTGGGGATGGAGAATTATTTCAAGATCTTCAAGCATCCACAATCGGGCGAGATCTTACGAAACACCATC
>WFTO01000173.1 GCA_015485435.1 Anaerolineae bacterium
ATGTGGGCCTGGGGGGATGGTTGGTTTATCGCGGCAGCGGTTCCCCCCGGGCGGCAATTCTGGCCGCCATCCTCCTGGCCGCCTCACCAATAATGCTGGAAATCCACCTGGACGCCATGTCGGAGCTGCTCTATCTGGCCCTGTTGCAGGGCACGGTGTTGATGCTGGCTCACCGGCTTGCGGGGGGGCACAGATGGTCCCTGCTGGGCGCCGCTTACCTCGCCGGGTTGGCTTATATGACCCGCTATGCCGGCCTATCGCTGATCGCCGCTGGCGTGTTGGGGCTTCTCTTATGGTATGGAGCCGGAGTGTGGAAATCGCGCCTTGGCAGTCTGGCGCTCTTCATCGGGGTGGCTCTGTTACCCATGGCCGGCTGGCTGCTGCGCAATCTCGCTGTCTCAGGAACATTGACCAACCGCGTGCCGCTCTTTCATCCCCCTGGACGCGACGCTTTATTGCAAGGGGCGCGAACCATTTCCCTTTGGGTCGTCGGGCCAGGGTTTCCATGGGTTGTCAGGGCGCTGGGCCTGGGTATCCTGATCCTGGGCTTGCTGTTAGCCGGGAGCCCCTTTTTCCGCCCATCGATGGGGAAGTTCAGCCGGGGCGCCCCGCAGGGCGTGGAACGGAATCTAGCACGGGTTCTGGCGTTGCATGCGGTGGTCTACGTGGGTTTCTTGGCATTTTCGCTGACCTTCATAGACGCCTCAACGCCTTTGAGCACCAGGGTCTTGGCCCCTCTCTTGAAGGGTCGTGAGCGGCCCGATTATGATGTAAAGTTTCGCGCCATGCGCCAGAAGCTGCGGAGCCCAAATTCGGCACTGGTCGTTTTTCATCCTCAAGCCCTTCGGCCAGGAATGCCCAGTCTTGAAGTGATGCGTCAGGGGCTGGTGCCCTTATACCAGGGGAGTGATGGACTTATTTTCGAGGCGCAATAACCGATTCGTTATCTAGCCAATCCTAAGCGTCATCATGGGGGAGGGAAATGATGTTCAAGATTTCATGCCAGGCCCGCTGGCGCATCGGCTTGATCTTTATCGCCTTCTTGCTGGGCGGCTTCTCGGCCTATGATCAGATCGTCTTTCGCGTTGGAACCAAGTTCATTTGGAATGAGCAACTTCGTTTTCACCGGTGGCTAATTGAGGGCATCTCATATGATCCTTGGCAATATCGAGTTCTGGCCAGCTATTTGATCGAATGGGCTTTGGAGCTCCAGCGATCTCTGGGCCTTGGAGCCTCATTTGCTCTTATCGCGGCGGTTCTACGGTTGCTGCAGAATATCGCTCTGTTTCTT
This sequence comes from Anaerolineae bacterium, assembly GCA_015485435.1. Taxonomy (GTDB): domain Bacteria; phylum Chloroflexota; class Anaerolineae; order J102; family J102; genus M2005. The sequence continues at coordinate 1,292 of WFTO01000173.1, forward strand.
ATGGCGGCTGCCTATTGGCGTAAGCTTGGTGTCGGTAAGACCCTCACTCTCCTTGGAATGGCAATCGTTGCTTTGCAGCTGACATTTTCCGGCTATCAGTCCGGGCTGGCCTTGGACACATATTTTGACATCGTATTTCAATTGCTCGCGGCGTGGCTCATAATTTCTGGCCGACGGCTGTTGGTTTTGCCAGTTATAGCCATCGCCACGCTAAACCGCGAAACGGCTGGCATCATGGCGCTGCTGCTCGCTGCAAGCGCATTCTCTTTTGAAAAGCGATCTATCAGTATCGACCGCATAGGTATGCGGATTGCGTTTGCGGCGTTGGTTATCTTCGGTCTGGAATATCTGGGTCTGAGGTTTTCCTACGGCCCCCGTCCATTCATGGAGCCAATGGGTTACTCGGTGGGCATGGATTTGCTGCGCAAGAACTTCCTGGATTTCAACACCTACTTCTTCCTTTTCGGCACATTGGGCTTCTTCCCTTTGCTTGGGCTGCTGTTCTGGAACAGCTGGCCTAGCATTCTCCAGCGCTTCTTCTGGGCTATGGTGCCGGTGTGGATCCTGATTCATCTGCCTTTCGGGGTGCTTTCGGAGGCGCGCCTTTTCCTGGTCCCGCATTTGCTCATTTTCATGCCTGCCGCGCTGATCGGCTTGCAGAAATGGGAAAGTCCCCCCGAAGTCTATAGCTCAGGAGCCCGAGGCCGCTGATGGTGCGTTAGAAGGGTCGCGGGCTTACCGAAGCCCATTGGGCTATGTTATGATCATGCGCGCATTGTCGGTAATGGCCGTTGCTCGCCGACAAGGATATTCGGAAAATAGCAATCTCAGGGGCGTAAGTGCCTGCGGTGCAAAGGGAGTGCAAGGCGTGCCAACCTGTTCGGTAGTTGTGCGGGTCTATAACGAAGAAAAGC
>WFTO01000174.1 GCA_015485435.1 Anaerolineae bacterium
CACGAAATTTGATGTCCTCGATGCTGTCATACCAATCCAGATAGGTATCCACCTGCTCTTCCAAATCGTTCATCAATTTCTTCTTCAACGCCTCACGGCGTTCTGGCGTCAATTTCTTTGACATCGTGATGACCTCCTTTTGGGGGCGATTTGAACTCTCTATGCGCTAGGCCCGCATCTTACCACCCCTGCCCCAATTTTGAAACGCACCCAAGGAATTATGCGTTGCTTTTGAGGGACGTGAAGACATGGCAAAGAGGCTTCGGGGCCGTTCCGAAGCCTCTTTGCAAAGTGACGATGCCTATTTTTCGGCGCTATTTGGCGATGATATTGACCAGGCGACCAGGGACGACGATGACTTTGCGTACAGGCTTGTCACCGATCCATTTCTGCGCCCTTTCGCTAGCCAGCGCGAGTTTCTCCAACGCCTCTCGGTCGATATCGATGGGGACGGTAATACGATCTCTTACCTTGCCATTGACCTGGATGGCAATTTCGACCTCTTCCTCTTTGGCCAATTCTGGATCGGCCAGGGGCCAGGTTTGCAGGTGGATGCTGTAAGGTTTGCCCAGGCGAGCCCAGAGTTCTTCGCTGATATGGGGCATGGCGGGCGCCATCATTAGCAACAGGGTTTCGATGGCTTCTTGCCAGGCTTCTGTGCCGTACACCGCGGTTTCTTTGGCAGTGGTCAATGTGTTCGAGAAGGCCATAAGTGCCGCGATCATGGTGTTAAATTTGAAATTCTCATAGTCACTGGTTACCTTCATCAATGTTTGATGGGTGGCCCGACGCAAATTCCGGATCTGTTGTGCGGTCGGCTTCTCCTCGGTGCGCTTTTTGGGGGCATCCAGCACCAACGACCAAACGCGATGCAGGAAGCGATGGACGCCATCAATGGCCCGGGGATTCCAGGGGCCGCCTTCATCCCAGGGGCCGATGAACATGAGAAACGCGCGCACCGTATCCGCGCCATATTTGCTCACATAATCGTCGGGATTGACCACATTGCCCCGAGATTTGGACATCTTCTCGCCATCCTCGCCCAGAATCATGCCCTGATTGAAGAGGCGCAGCATGGGTTCATCGAAGTCCACCAAGCCCATGTCGCGCATGACTTTGGTGAAGAAGCGGGTGTAGAGCAGGTGCATGGTGGCGTGCTCGATCCCGCCGGTATACTGATCGACTGGAAGCCAGTATTCGCCGATGGCTTGGTCCCACGGGATGTCGTCTGGGCTGAGGGTTTCTCCATCTTTCCAGTAAGGAGAAATGTACGCGTATTGGTACCAGGAGGAGTCCATGAAGGTGTCCATGGTGTCGGTTTCGCGGTGTGCATCCGCGCCACAAACGGGGCACTGTACATGCAGGAATCCCTCATGGTATTTGAGCGGACTTTCTCCGGTGGGCTTGAATTCGGCGTCTTCTGGCAGGAGCACGGGCAGATCTTCGTAGGGCACAGGCACCACGCCGCAGTTGGGGCAGTGGATCATGGGGATGGGTGTGCCCCAGTAGCGTTGACGGCTGATGAGCCAATCACGCAACCGGTAATTGACCTTGCGTTCACCCGCGGCGTGCTCTTCGAGCCAGGCGGCCATTTTGTCGAAGCTTTCCGGCCAGGCCAGGCCCGTAAATGGCCCACTATTGACCATGACCGTGCCTTCTTTGCCCTCGAAGGCCCGTTCCAACGCGGCCGCTGCCGCATCGCTCCAGGCGTCAGCGTCCCCCGCCTCCCACACATCTTTGGGCACGATGACGATGGGGGTGGGCAGTCCATATTTGCGGGCGAATTCAAAGTCGCGTTGGTCATGGGCTGGCACCGCCATGATCGCGCCCGTGCCATAACTCATGAGCACATATTCCGCAATAAAAATGGGCACGGGTTGTCCGTTGGCCGGGTTGATGGCGTACGCGCCGGTAAAGACGCCGCTCTTTTCGCCTGCGTCCTGTTGCCGTACAAGTTCACTTTTTCGTTGGACTTCGGTTACATAGGCGTCAACTTCGGGTTTATGTTCGGGCGTGGTAATTTGGGCCACCAGTGGGTGTTCGGGCGCGAGTACGGCGAAGCTCATACCGAAGACCGTATCGGGTCGGGTGGTGAACACCCGAAAGCTGAGATCTTCCCGGCCCTGGATCTTCATCTCGAACTCTACCCCCTCGCTACGTCCGATCCAATTGCGCTGCAAGGTTTTGACCCGTTCGGGCCAGTCAATTTTTTCGAGACCTTCCAGAAGCTCATCGGCATATTTGGTGATGCGGAATTTCCATTGGGTGAGGTTTTTGATAATTACCGGCGTTCCGCAGCGTTCGCAGCGACGATCTTCTCCCCATACTTGCTCGCGTGCCAAGGTTGTGTTGCAGGTGGGGCAGAAATCTACGGGCGCTTCTTCGCGATACGCCAGGCCCATATCGTAGAATTTGAGGAAGAACCATTGATTCCACTGGTAATAGCCGGGCAAACAGGTGATGGCCTCATGCTCCCAATCGAACATGGCGCCCATCTGTTTCAATTGGCCGCGCATCCGCTCGATGTTGGACATGGTCCATTTGTGGGGATGGATGTTATGCTTGATGGCGGCATTTTCTGCTGGAAGGCCAAAAGCATCGAAGCCAATTGGAAACCACACATTCTTCCCACGCATGCGCGCAAAGCGCGCACCTGCATCAGAAGGAGACATCGCATACCAATGGCCCGTATGCAGATCGCCGCTGGGGTAGGGGAGCATGGTCAGGAAATACCACTTCTCTTTCTCTGGATCTTCTACCCGTTTGTAGAGACCCGTTTCTTCCCAGGTCTGCTGCCACTTCTTTTCGATGGTTTGGGGATCGTAACGGTCGGTCATGATGACGCTCCGGAGAACAACAATTGCTAAGGGATGAGATTTGATAAAAGGAGGATGGATGTACAGGCTGCGTAAGGAAAGAAATAAGTCGCGCCACTTAAAAAGCGAGAGGCCGGAGACCTGACCTCTCGCTTGGTCGTAATTGAATGGGAATGGAGGTCAGGCGTACTCCTCGCGCGGGGGACTGAAAAGTTCAAGAAGGATGGTTCGCTCGAGGAATTTAGCAGCATGCTCGACGCCTCCGGGGATGGCGTACGCATCACCTGGATTTGCTATCCAGATCTCGCCGGCAACGGTGAATTCTACCTGTCCAGACTGTACAAACCCGACTTGCTCATGAGGATGGCTGTGTAGGGGAATCTCGACGCCGGCTTCTGCGGTGAATTCACATAACATCATTTTTTCGCCCCAGACTAATGTGCGGCGCACCAGGCCTGGGAGCATTTCGACTGGATGGACCTGATCTCGAGATGTTCGAAGTTGCATGATTCGACCTGTTAGCTTTCATCGTAAACGTAATCTAACCAGCCATGTTCGTCGGGGTAACGCCCTGCGACAATGTCGAAGAAGCGTTGTTGGATGGCTTTGGTGATGGGGCCACGCGAACCGGAGCCGATTGGAATGCGATCCACAGAACGAATGGGGGTGACCTCTGCCGCGGTGCCCGTAAAGAACAACTCATCCGCCAAATAGAGCATTTCACGAGTGATAGACATCTCTTGAACTTCGTATCCCAGGTCTCTGGCAATGGTCATTACAGCATCTCGCGTGATTCCATTCAAAATAGAGGTCGATAGGGGTGGCGTGTAAAGGACGCCATGTTTGATCATGAAGAGGTTCTCGCCTGATCCTTCGGCGACATAACCGTGGATGTCAAGGCTGATGGCTTCATCGTAGCCCAGATCGTGGGCTTCCATGGCAATAAATTGGCTGTTGATATATTGGCCGCCGATTTTGGCGAGAGGGGCGCCTACGCCCGATGGGGTTCGCCGCCAGGAGCTGACTGCAACGTCCACTCCCTGATTGATGGCCTCCTCTCCCAGATAAGCGCCCCACGGCACCGTGCCGATTATGACCTCAATCGGGCATTTTCGTCCGTCGACGCCCAGGGATTCGTACCCGCGAAAGACGAGAGGGCGAATGTAACAGGCCTCCAGACGGTTGGCGCGGATCGCTGCTTTGCTCGCCTCGATGAGATCATCTACGGTATATGGAATGGGCGTCAGGCGCATAATTTTGGCCGAGTCCATGAGGCGACGGAAGTGCTCATGACTGCGGAAGATCGCCGGGCCTTTGGGGGTGCTATATGCGCGAATGCCTTCGAATACGCTGGTGCCGTAATGTAATGCATGCGCGAAAACGTGGACTTTGGCCTGATCCCACGGGATCAGCTCTCCGTTCATCCACATCCATTCTGCTCGCATTGCCATGATAATCACCTCGTTGTGACAAAAGGAAATGAAAAGTGGGTTGGGCGCGTCTCTGCCTTTCCTTATATATCATACACCAAAATGGGTTTGGATTCACAGTTTGTCCATGACGGCATAAGATGAAAGGCGTTCTGACGACAACATGTTAAAACTCCGCCCGCAAATAAAAAAATCCCTCCGTCCGGCAGGGACGAAGGGATTCCGCGGTGCCACCCTGATTGTCAGAACAGGAGGCCGGTCATCTGTCGTGGACGACCGGCCTCGATGTCGGTGGTGGAGCTGGGGGGACTCGAACCCCCGACCCCCACAATGCCATTGTGGTGCTCTCCCAGCTGAGCTACAGCCCCAAGTCTGTTCTGACCTCTCTAACGCAGTAACGGGCGAACCCGTCGTCGACTCCAGGCGGGCAGCCTTTCGCCGACGATGCTCCCAGGCGAGTTCGGTCTCACGCGGGCCTGCGCCACTTAACCAGGCTTTCACCATCCCTGGTTCGCTTCAGGCTGACCTACTACTCCTGTTCATCGCTTATGCTTTTGAGTTGGAAGGTGCATCCGGGTGGCTGTTAAGACAGGTGGAGCTGAGGGGATTCGAACCCCTGACCTCTACAGTGCGATTGTAGCGCTCTCCCAGCTGAGCTACAGCCCCGGGAAGGAAGCGAAGATAAGTGTATGAAAAAAGAGAGGTTTTGTCAAGTTTGAGATGGAGTTGTGGTCGTATGCGTCGTAGAGGGCGTCAACCGGTCGGCCAGGCTGGTGCGTACGGCCCCTGTGGGCTGCTGATAAGGCGCGGTTTCAGAGCGAAGCAGGTAGGTCTCCAAAGAGGGTTGGTTGGAGGATTGTTTCGACAATGCTGTGGCCACCAAACCTGCCGAAAGCCCTACCCAAAAACCAAACCAGAATGCGCCGTTCATGATGTCCTCTCGGAGGTTTTAGAAGATGGCGTTGTTGAGGTGGACGAGGGGGAAGGGGCAATGTTGGTGGGGGCTTGTCTGGCGGAGGATTGAGGTTTAGATTTGGGAGAGCCCGATGGTTGGATAGGATCGGTCATGGCGCGTATGACTTGCTTGGCTCCAGCAAAAAAGCTGATGGTATCGACCACCGGTTTGGTAACGCGTCTTCCTACAAATTTGGTTGTGGATTGGAGGGTTTTGGTGGTTTCCTGGGTGTTTTCAAGGATGGGTTTAATTTCGTCGCGCAATAAAAGCACCAATAAACGCACCTGCCACAAAAGCAGCAGAAGGATGATGCCGATAACGATGGATTCTAAAGCTAGAAGGATAATGGAAATATCGCGCAGGGCAGAAAGCACGACTCACCTCGAGGGGCTGAAGGATGTTGGTTATTGTGCCACATTTTACCCTTTCAGCCAGGCTATGGCAAGCATCAGCAGCCATGCAAAGAGCGCTCCCTCGATCCAATGCATCTGTCCGATTTTCAGCACATTCAGCTGCAGCATGGCGGCAATCAGTTGGCCAATTGCAAACCCAAATATTGCCACAAAGATGAAAAGCAACAGGTCTGACCAGGTGCGCCCTTTCCACAGATAAAAGAGAGAGCCAAAGACGATGCCCAAGACGAAAATGATGGCGATTGCTGGGGGAATCATGGGGATGCTCATGGGATTTCGATAATGCCTCCTCCCAGACAGACTTGATCTTGATAGAATGCAATGCCTTGTCCGGGCGTGATGTCCCGTAAGGGGGCGTCGAATTGTATATCGGCTTGATGGTTGGGTAAGGGAATAAGCGTGGCTGGATGATCCAGTGATTTGTAACGGATACGGGCCTGAACGCGTAAAGGAGTTTTTGGTGGGGATTGAATCCAGTTGATTTGTTGGGCAATAAGCCTGTTTTTGCCTAGGGCTTCCGCTGGTCCTACAATGAGGGCGTTTTTAGTTCGATCTAATTTGATGACATAGAGACGTTCTTTTGTGTTGATGCCCAGGCCTTTGCGTTGTCCGATGGTATAAAAGGGCAGGCCGCGATGCTGGCCCAGTTCTCGGCCCGACATATCCAATATGGGGCCCGGTTGGATAACGCCTTCCTGGGCCCATCGTTGGAGGAATTGTCGATAATCGCTTGTAAAACAGAGGTCCTGGCTTTCTGGTTTTTCTGCAACTTGAAGTCCGTATTGCCGCGCGAGGTCACGGACTTCGGGTTTGGTGAGATCGCCCACAGGAAAGCTCAGATAACGCAGGTGCTCTTGTGGTACCATGCTGAGCACATAGGATTGATCTTTTCGCTTATCAACTCCTCGCAAGAGCTGTACGCCCGAGGACGTCCATTGCAGTCTGGCATAGTGGCCAGTGGCAAGATAATCGGCGTTCAGATGTTGTTTGGCATAGCGAAGCATGTAATCGAACCGGACATGTCGATTGCACATTAAGCATGGGTTGGGCGTGCGAGCTTTGCTGTATTCTTGAATGAAGTATTCAACCACCTGGTTTCGGAAAAGATCGCTGACATCGACAAAGAGGAAGGGGATAGCTAATTGTTCGGCAATGCGTTGGGCGTCGCTGACCGCTTCCAGGGTGCAGCAGCGATTTTCTTGTGCTTGCTGGATGTCATCCAGAGGATCGACCCATAACCGTAACATCAAGCCGATGACCCGGTAGCCCGCTTCTACCAGGCGTGCGGCGGCCACCGAACTGTCAACGCCGCCGCTCATGGCTACGACGACGATGGTGTCGGCCGGGGCTTTATGTGGAG
>WFTO01000175.1 GCA_015485435.1 Anaerolineae bacterium
TAACTATTGGGCGCAACGCCTTCTCGGCAACGCTTACCTTAACCTTTATCGTTACACTCTGGCAGTGGGGCCCTTGACGCGCGCATACCTCATACGTCCAGATATCCCCGATCCGTTAATCGGCATAGCACTGGGGTTGGGGCGCAGCGGCGAACGAGCGCTCGCGCTAAAGGTCCTGGAAAAAGTGGAAAAATCGATCACTGACCCCGGTCAAATGACTGCGATTCAACAACTTCGAAAGGAATTCACCACGCCCAAAGATTGACATCAACGACGAAATCATCCATCATATTCTCTTATGAAGCAATCACTGAATATCGCCTTGATGGGGACGCGCGGCGTCCCCGCTTCGTATTCCGGATTTGAAACCTGTGTTGAACAGCTTGGATCCCGGCTGGCTGCTCGCGGCCATCAGGTCACAGTTTACGCCCGCAAACACCATATCAAATACGATCAACCCACCTATCGCGGCATGAAACTGGTTAAGCTGCCGACGATCCCCAATAAATACTTCGACACCATCGTCCATACACTGATATCCAGCATCCACGGGCTTTTTCAACATTATGATATTGTTCTCTACTTTATTGCTGGAAACAGCCCAGTCGTTTGGATTCCGCGCCTGGCGAGACAAAAAAGCATCATCAATGTGGATGGACTGGATTGGAAACGGGACAAATGGCCAGAATTAGCCAAAAAATACATCCGTTTTGCTGAAAGGCTTTCAGGCGTCACAGCCAATGCTGTCGTTACCGATTCTCGCGTTGTACAACAATATTATCAAGATGTCTATGGCATTCCCACCACCTATATCGCCTATGGCGCCGAATTGCCACGCAAGCCCCCGGGTCCAACACTCAAAAAACTGGGCCTAAAACCAAGAGAGTATGTCTTATATGTTGGACGGCTCGTGCCAGAAAACTGTGCACACCATCTCATCGAGGCATGGCAGGGATTGAACACCGATATGAAATGCGTCATCGTGGGTGACGCCCCTTATGCAGAGGATTACAAGGCCCAGTTACGCGCCTTCAACGATCCACGCATAGTCATGCCTGGATATCTATTCGGAGAAGGATATTGGGAGCTCTCCAGCAACGCCTATGCCTTTGTGTTGACATCGGGCGTGGGGGGCACGCACCCCGCCTTGGTAGAAAGTATGGCCTTTGGCAATTGCGTCGTTGTCCATGACACACCTGAAAATCGCGAAACAATCGGCGATGCCGGCTTGGTCTACGACGGCCGACGAGGAGGAGAAGGCTTACGTCCTGTACTTCAAAACCTGATAGAACATCCAGAACTGGTTGAACACTACCGTCGTAAGGCCGCTGATCGAGCAGCTAAGAAATTCTCATGGGAAGCGGTGACAGACGCCTATGAGGCCCTATTCTATGATGTTTTGCAGGGACGACGAGTGGCTCGGTTTGAAACTGCTGTGTCAACGCCGAAATAACGGCCTCGACGCCCAATCGAATTCCACTCAGGATGATAGATAACCATTCAGCCCTCACAAGACCCCAAAAAGCATTTGCATCCCCACATGAGTTGTGCTAAAATGCCGCAACTTTGAAAAACGAATACACAATTCAACAAATCTTCTTATCCAGAGAGGCGGAGGGACCGGCCCGATGATGCCTCGGCAACCAGGACACGAACGTCCCAGGTGCCAATGCCGGACAGATTCATTCTGGACGATGAGAGGATTGTCGCATGCAACATCATGACAGACCTCTTATCGGAGGTCTTTTTTATTTGGGCCTCATACTGCCTTTCTGGACATTTTCCGGAGGCAGTTCATGCAATCTTTTCCCACACACAAAACCACGCGACACAACAACGGACAACATCCCCAAGACGATCGTAGAACGGGCGCAAGCACCCGCGCACTTCATGAGGGCGTTCGCCGAGATCATGCGTTCCACAGCCTTACACCGCCCATCGTCCAAACGGCCGCATATACGTTTCGAGATACAGACGCCCTCATTGCATTCAAATCTGCAGAAGCAACCGAACGGCTTGAATATGGACGCTACGGAAACCCCACCGTCTGGGCCGTTGAAGAACGTTTAGCTGCATTGGAAGGGGGGGAGGAAGCCATCTTGGTAAGTTCGGGGATGGCGGCTATTACCTTGTCTCTTCTCCTCTTGCTTTCCAGTGGCGATCATCTTATTATCGGCGATGACACCTACCATCGCACACGAGTTTTCGTCAATGACTTTTTATCACGTTACGAGATTGCAGTCACTACCGTTCCAACATCTGATTTAAAAGCCATCGAACAAGCCATTCGCCCAAACACCCGGCTCATCGTGGCCGAAACCCCCACAAATCCCTTCTTGCGCTGCGTCGATCTTTCTGGTCTGGCAGATCTTGCGCACCGACACGGCGTTCTCACTTTAATCGACAGCACCTTTGCCACTCCTCTCAACCAGCAACCCTTGCTCCATGGGATCGATTTGGTAATCCATAGCGTCACGAAATATTTGGCGGGCCATAATGATCTATTAGCAGGGGTCATTATCGGCAGCCGCGAATGGATTGAGCCACTACGAGAAAGCCAGAAGCTTTTTGGGGCTATTGTAGACCCCTCTGCCGCCTATCAGGTTCACCGAGGTTTGCAAACCCTTGGTTTGCGAGTCTCTCGCCAAAATCTATCCGGCATGAAAATCGCTCAATACCTAGAAAGCCATCCCAAAATCAGCCGTGTTTGGTATCCTGGCCTCACATCCCACCCCGACCATAAGGTGGCGTTGGCGCAAATGACCGGTTTTGGAGGAGTTATTAGCTTTGAGATCGCCGGTGACAGAGCGGCCGCGTCTCGTTTTGTCGATGCTCTTCAGCTCGCCAAAATCGCCCCCTCTTTAGGTGGCGTTGATACGCTGGTCATGCAACCCGCGATCATGTCGTACTTTAACACACCCATAGAAGAACGACGAAGCCTTGGCATTACAGATCAACTCATCCGCTTATCATTGGGAATCGAAGACCCCGAAGACCTACTGGCCGATATCGAGCAAGCCCTGGAGATGGTATGAGCGCTTCACTCATTCCTGACAACTTTCTCATCCCCTTGCGAAAAATTTATCGCGAAATGCAAAACGATGAAATCGATTGGGTGATCACTGGCAGCCTTGGATTAGCCATCAAGGGCATCCCCGTACAGCCGCAAGATATTGACATCCAGACAGATGGCGATGGATTAAAACACTTTGTACGTACGTTTTCGCATGCGTTAACTCAAGAACCGACAATTCAGGAAACGGAACACACCCGCTCCGTGATTGCGACATTGATGATAGAAGGGATTCCTGTGGATATCATGGGGGACGTCCAGCATCGAGACGAAGATGGCTTTTGGGACGATCCCCCTAACCTTTCGATGAATCGAATTTACCTGCAGGTGGCGGATATGCGTATTCCTACCTTCACCCTTGACTTCGAAGAAGAAGTCTATCGTTCGATAGGTCGAAAAGATAAAGCTGAGTTAATTGCTCAATATTTGCGAATTTGCTAATTGGGCTGTCGGTTCATCGGCTTGTCGGGCAGATAGGCCCCAGGAATTTGGCGATTGTGGAAAATGCGAGGTGAATTTATAATTGGGAAGCGTCGTACTGCATACAAATCCTCCTAACCATTGCTTGGAACAACCTATGGCATCTTTTTCTTTTTCTTTTTCTCGGCGGGTCATCTTTTTTCTGATTGTGCTTTTGGCGTTGATAGCGATTTTCTTATGTGTGCTTGTGTGGAGACAATATCTTCAACCACCAAGAGAAACCCCGATTCCCACGCCTATCACTCAAATTCCAACCAGCTTACCCCCATCGCCGTCCCCAATAGCGACCACCTCACCATCAAACGACGACCTTCCCCCAAGCGCTTCGGAAAATGTAACGCTTTATCGTAGTCTAGACGCGGGGATGTATGTGGGATACGATCAATCGAGGTTTGTGGGAA
>WFTO01000176.1 GCA_015485435.1 Anaerolineae bacterium
GGTCCACTGCCGCGTCGATCAAAGGATTTGGCTTTGACTGAACCGGAGGCCGATACTGGAACTCGGGGCGCTGGGCGAACCCCGCCACCATGGCCAAGAGAATGGCCAGTAGCACCAGCGCAACCCAGCCGGCTATCTGCTCCAGCACCGGATCATAACGACGAAACATTGCTATACCACCCCTTTGTGAGCCGCCTCGCTATAGTAAGGCGTGCCGAAATAGGTCATGAAGGCGAGGCCGAAAATGAGCAGAATCACCACAGCACCCACCTTCACTGGAATTTTATAGGTCAAACGGGCATGGATACCCGCCCCGATGGAGAGCCATGTCATGAAAGAAGACGTCTCCAAGGCATCCCACGACCAGTAGCGGCCCCAGGCATCCTGGGCCCAAACAGCGCCGGCGATGAGCATCAAGCTGTCAAAGATCAACGCCAGCAACATGAAGCGCCAGGCGAGTTGATCCAGCACTGCATCCGACAGCGACGTGAACAGCCCCCGAAAACGGGGAATACTGCGCAATAGAATCAACCCCGCCAAACCTGCCGCGATCAGGCAGAAGGAGAGAAACACCTTGCCGAAACCAACATGAGCCCAGAGCCAATTATTGGAATAGGTGGGAGGAAAGACCGAATCCTTCGGCTCCAACATCAATACCCATGTTCCCAACACCCAGATGAGCGGCAACACCACCACGGCACTGGGACGAATAACCGGTCTGCGCCAGTAAACCAGGGCGTAGATTAACCCAAGGCTGAAAAGCTGACTGGTCAACAATTCAAACAAATTGACGAAGGGGCCGTGACCGAGACGCTCCCATCGCACTCCCAAGGCAATTGCCAGCAAGACTACACCCAAGACGATAGCAGCCAATACCAGACGTTCTGTTTTTAACAGTTGAACAGGGTTATGAACATAGGCGGGCGATAACTGCCACGCCCCGCGAAAAGCCAGCACGGTTGCCACAGCATAAAAGGCAAGGCCAGCCCACAACCATGGCATTTCGGCCACATGCATCATGATCTACTCTCCTTTTCGCCCCTGTGGTCACCCGGCACCCAGGGCTGCTGCGCCATTTTGCGCCAATAGTGATAGGCCAACCCAAACACAGCGACGATGGCTGAAATGAACAACCATCGCAGTGTAGGATCATAAAATATCTTGTAACCCATCCAGGTCGATAATTGCTCGAAACGCAGGCGGCCCCCGGGCAATTCCATACTCTCGCCTTCCCCCAGTTCAACCCGCTCGTTACCCGAATTCACAACCAGAACCCCGGTTGCCTTGCTGCCATCAAGCACCCATGCCTTGTCTCTGTTCAAACCTGTTTCGACTCTGAGCCACAATTTCAATTCGTTTCCACCAGGCGTCGTCCATCGATTGTCCTGCTTGTAATCGAACAATGGATAGGAGGGCATGTGTATAGTTCCAGTCATTGCCTCACCATCGATGGGTATCCAGCTGACAATCACGGCAAACCCCTTGTTAAAGGTGGTATAAAAACGATAACCATCGATAATTAAAGGTTTGTCATCTCCTACGACTTTCTCTCGCCAACCACCTCTGCCATCCGGCACCGATACGTGGCTGCGAGTTGGGCCGCGCTTGAGCCCGGGTTGATAACTGACGGTCCATGGCCCCTGGACAAAAACCACCTCATCGAGTCGCCCGTTGTGCCACGGCCCCTGTTTTACATCAGCAACCGATTGGACATCGAAAACAGCACCTTGACTCATCTCCACCCGACCTTCAAACAAGGTTAAGCGGCCAATGGCAGCGAAAACACAAATCAGGAGCAGCCCCACATGAAAGACAAACAATCCGGGACGGCGATTGATACGGGGATTAGTAAGAATGGCTGCGAACAGATTGAGCGACAGCAAGGCCAGAGGAGCCGCCAATACCCAGACGGAGGTTTCGGCGGGATTGTCGTAACTGAGGCCCGCACCAATAGCCAACGCCACCATACCCACCAAGGTCAGCCTGATGGAGGCCAACCTAGAAAGAACAGTGATCATGGCAACAGGTTACACGCCTCGCTGCCCGAACCCTGGTCAGTCATCCAGGGAATATTGCCATAGTTGTTGTTACCACCAACATTGCCATTACCTGGTTCACCCGCAGAACCACAGCTGGTGTGACGCCACTCGCCACTCTTCTTGAAGTTGACGATCTTCAACACCGAACCGTTGTAGTAGGGGCCGCGGTAGTAGCGCGCATTGGTTTTGTTGCGGACTTGATTGCCGCCGGTTGGCAAGCCAACCTCTGGACCCACATCGTTCAAATTGACCAGGAAGTTCTTGTTTTTCCAGCCATGGGGAATGGCAATATGGCAGTAACTGCAACGGAAGTTACTGACCGCACCATCCTGGGCGTGGCCGGTGTGGAGGTTGGTCGCCACTTCATAGAGACAGGATTGGGTTCCCAGGCTTGGATCACGACTGAAACCACTCTCGCGTGTTTTACCCTTTACACTGGCGCCACTGGGATAGTTGTAGCCATAGTACTGGAAGTTATGACACTTGAAGCAGAGGCCGTTGGCCTGATTGTCATCGTCATTCTGGCCAGTCTGATCGTCCCACGTACCTTTTAGCAGGAAGGGGTTGTCGGAACCGTGCGGCCCCCAAACGTTGCCGTGCTCACCGCCACGCGGCTCGACCTTGTAGGGTTCGGTATCGGAGCCGTGGCAATCGGTACAGTACA
>WFTO01000177.1 GCA_015485435.1 Anaerolineae bacterium
GGACAACGTTCCACCGCTCGAGATGGGGTGTATTACGCCAATGAGGAAGAAGCGGCAGAGCATTTAGCCGAAATTATCGCCATGGCGCAAGAAGCCTCTGTGCCCTCGTTGTGGTTTTGGCGTTGGGCTGATATTCCTGAAGATCAATGGCGTTTTCCGCCGTACAACCGTCCTAATTGGCGACGTTATACTGGTTTGCTCCGAGCCGATGGCAGTGAGAAAAAACTGGTACAAGCGCTTACGGCAGAGATCGCACCACCCCATTACCCAGATATAGACGTCGATCTCGACGCCTACCATCACGATCCATATCGTTATTTGAACACTTTATGGAAGGAATTCGATCATCGTAGCCGGTGAACCATTTATGACCAAAGGAATCATCGCAGCAGGCAGTGCATATACAGCTGAAGCCGGAGCGGAGATGTTGCGCGAGGGCGGGAACGCGGTGGATGCCGCGGTCGCTGCAACATTCGCTAGCTTTATGGCGGAGCCGACGCTCGTAGCTCCCGGTGGCGGCGGGTTCGCTTTGGCGTTTCGTCAAAGTGATGCGCGTTCATGGCTATATGACTTTTTTGTAGATTTTCCTGGGAGGGGGCTTACCCCCGAACAATGGCCTCACCCCCTCGACTTTTACGCTGTCACGGTAGATTATGGTCCCGCCCATCAGGTCTTTCATATCGGACGCGCAAGCGTGGCTACTCCTGGACTGATCGCAGGACTATGTCGTTTACAAGGCGATCTGGGGCGTTTCCCCCTCTCTCGTGTGTTGGAGCCGGCCATTCATTATGCCCGGCACGGTGTGCCAATCGGAAACTTTGGGGCCTATGTAGGCGAACTTCTTTATGATATTTTTGCTTCGGATGAAGCCATCGAACACTTATTTGGTGCGCCGGACCAATTTCTTCGTCCTGACTTTCTTTATAAAAATCACGCATTGGCAGATGTTTTGGAGCGTCTGGGAAAAGAAGGCCCCGATCTATTTTATCGTGGCGAAATAGCAGAAGCCATCCTCGCGGATCAACGCAAGTATGGGGGATTGCTCACCAGAGAAGACCTTGAATCGTATCGCGTGCTTGTGCGCGAACCGTTACGACAGCGTTATCGCAATTACGAATTGCTGACCAATCCTCCCCCTTCTCGAGGTGGCGCGCTCATTGCGTTTTCCCTGGCCCTGCTTGAGGAATACGCCGTTGCGGGCATTCCCTTTGGCAGCGCCACTCACCTGGAACTGCTAACGGAGGTTATGCGCCAAACCAATTTAGCCCGGCAGACTTTCGAAATTACCCAGGACGCCACAACCTTTTTGGCGGCCGAGCATGTATACGAGCATGCCACCGAATTGGCTCGACGATTACATCATCGTGGGCGTCATCATCCTGAGACGCCTCCTCCTCCCAGAGAGCATCAAAACACCAGCCATATTAGCGTTTTAGATGGTGAGGGAAACCTGATTGCCTTGACTACCACCGCGGGGGAAACGCCCGGCTTTGTGGTCCCCGGTACGGGGCTCATCTTGAACAACATATTGGGGGAGGCCGATCTTCATCCGGATGGCTTTTTGCGCGGCGCGCCCGGGAAACGCATCGGTTCGATGATGGCTCCCACCCTGGTCTTAAAGGCGCGTGAACCGGTTTTGGCAGTTGGCTCTGGAGGCGCCAATCGGATTCGTTCGGCCATCCTGCAGGTGATTCTGAACTACATCGATTTTCACATGGATTTGTATCATGCCGTGGAAGCCCCCAGAATCCATTTTGAACAGAACACCCTGCAAATTGAACATGGGTTTGGCATGGAAGCGGTTGAAAAATTACAAAAATGGGGGTATGATGTAACTGTTTGGCCAACACGCCACATGTTTTTTGGTGGCGCCCATTCGGTGGGACGAAGCCCAGCTGGATATTACGAAGGAGCGGGCGACTCTCGCCGTGCAGGCGCTGTCGTTCGTGTGATATAACGCCCCTTTGGCGCACCATTCCCTCGACGGCGATCCTGCGCCGTCGTTTTCTCTTGTTCTCAGACGTTATGCCTACCGATCCAACC
>WFTO01000178.1 GCA_015485435.1 Anaerolineae bacterium
GGGTGGGCTGCGGGAAGGCTTTCGCGAGACCAACGCCTGGTTGGCGGCCCTGACCGGCTATCGTTTTCCGTCTGAGTTCTACGCGGGGGACCAGTGGGGATCCTTCAACAGCCTCATGCGGCTGATCACGGGCCTGCTGGGCGCGTTGGGGCTGATGGGGTTTGCGCTACCATATGTGGAACGGATCATGAACGCCGAGATGGAAAGCCCGATGCACATGTGATAAAATCTGCGGAAATCCAGAAACAAGATATTCGTCGATGACAAAGCAACCGGACTCGAAACATCCCAATCGCTCCCTAGCTGAAGTCCATGAGACCGTAACCATTCCTCGTTACGCTAAATGATGGCGGCGCTGGTTCGCGGTGACCGGTCCAGCGCTGATGGCCGCAGTGGGATACATGGATCCGGGGAACAGGGCCATCCATCTGGGCGCGGGGGATCCGGTTTCGGAGCTAGCCCGGATGGCAGATGAGGTGGGTGCCCAGATGATTATTGTGCGTGCGCATGGTCACTCATGCGTGTCAGACCTGGTGCACGGTACAACGGTGAACAGCCTGCGCCATCGCACCCGGGCCAATATCCTTGTGCTACAATCGGATGAGGCGTGACGGTAAGCAGAAAAAGTCAGATACGGGCCAGAATTCAATTCATGTAAACCGGCAAAAGCCATCATAACACCCTGAAAATGATGGACAAGATACCGGAATCGATGCTGATGGGCATGTTATAAAAAGAGGCATATATTCCGCTCGTATCGCATATAGAACACATCTTTTTGAGTGAAATGGAGTCAGGATTCACTGGAAAGACTGATGGGCTAGGCCCCCGAGATTTCCTTTTCTGGCCCGCCTGACCGCGGCGACATCTAGGCCTTCGGCAATCCCAACGCCGCTGACACGTGTCTGCGCTGCCATTTCCTTACATGCTGGCCGGCGTGCTAGTCGGATTCCACCAACGCTTCCGCCATGACGGACACGGACTATGACGGCGTCCTGTGCACGTTATGCCATGTACGCCCCCTTCTACCGCGACACCTACGACGGTGTACATGGGGGAATGACTGGCAGGAATATTGGGACGAAGCCACCAACGCATCCCAATCCGCGGTCCAAACCATCTTGTAGGAGACCAGAATCTGGCCGCAGACATCACCATATTCAACGGAGATCCGTTCTTCATCAACGATCGCCTCCCATCACCTATACCGAGGTGGCCAGCGGTCGATTCATCATTGATACCCAAACCATGCCCTTCAATCATCGCAGGTCTTTCTTCAATGAGAAGCCCAATCATCCCACTCTTTATAGTCGTTTTTACAAAAGCAAATGCTTCTGCGACACCTGCCACGACATCTCCAGTTCCGTGCTGATCAACCAGGGCACAGACCCGCTGATTACGTGCTGCAAGGGGGCAGACCAACTACTTCACGACAAAAGAATATGATGGCGGGTTCGACCAAGTGATTATTACTGTGCCCGCCAACGCGGCCTCGGTGGAAATCACATTCCAACTATCAGACAACGAGCTGCGCATATATCGAATTCCTGCGGGATAAGATCAACGGCATAGGCATTCTCAACGACACCCGCACATTCAACTTCGCCTTCACGCTTAACCGCCCTAGATCCGAACTTCCTTTCCAGCGAGCGGAAAAAGCGGCGGTCTTGTGAATGAGACGGCTGCCTTCGTTTGGTGAGGTAGCCGGAATGAACATTAATTGTGTTTAGGCCATGTCCGCTTATGTCGTGAAGGAATTTCATCAAACCTACATATTGATCTCAAATCGTATTCATATCGGCGTGTTACGATGAGAATACGATACCAGATACCCCATTATGTTTTTACAGGAGACAATATGAACATCTTCAACCATATCAAATCATTACTTACTCATCGTCCCACCGCACGTAACTTTCAGAAAACCACCCGAAATAATCTTGATGAACTGATCAAGGAGATGGAGGAAACAAATCACGCGTTAAGTCGCTATATACTGGAGAGCCGTGAACTCAGATGGCGATTACAGGCCCAACGCACGGCTATCGTCTCAGGGATTATCGGGTGTCGTCAAGGGAAAAGCGCTGATAAGCAAATTGGTACTCCGAAAGAATTGGAGAACGAGTTGATTGTGATCGATACCCATCTTGTTGGCCTTCAATACCAGGAATCCAGGCTCAGAGCTATTCTGCTGCAGTTGGATAACAAACGCAAGCTCTTTCGCTATCTACACGCGACGCAACAGCCACAGCCTGGAACAGGTGCTGAAATGGCCTCAGAAGTCCGGCATGTGCCGGGCTTATCCGAAGCAGAGACAGCAATCAAGCGGGCCGATGCACGTCTCAAGGATATTCGAAACCATGCAGATGCGACGGATGGAGTGCTTGAAAAAATTTCGCTGGATCACCATCTCGAAGAAGATCCTGGTTTGAGGACATTCAATCCCCAAATAGACGATCCCGCAGCAATCACATTGTTCTTGGAGAGTGAAGTCATTTCGTGAGTTCACAGTCAGCCATTCAGTGGAAGAAAAATTGTGAATCGGGTTCCACTTCCCAGTTCACTATGCACTGTGATAATTCCCCCGTGGGCTTCTACCAACTGTTTCACCACCGCCAATCCCAATCCAGATCCCCCTGTCGCTCGATTACGAGATTTCTCTGCTCGCCAAAAACGATCGAATACTCGGGCGAGGTCCTGAGGTGGCAGCCCAGGGCCGTTGTCAGTGACCTCGATCTCCACTCCGCCAGGCGCTTCACGAGCACCGATGGTCACGGTAGTGCCTGAAGGCGAGTATCTGATGGCATTGTCTACAAGATTCGTTAACACCTGAGTCAGTCGTTCTCTGTCAGCGAAGATGACCGGGATGTTATTAGAATAGGTTGTCAGCAAAATCATCTGTTTTTCTGCAGCATGGAGTCGCAATCGTTCCACCACCTGTTCGACCAATTCGTTCACGTGGACAGATTCTTTTTGTAGTTTCAATTGCCCAGCATCAACCAATGAAAGTGTCCGCAAATCTTCAATCAGGCGATTGAGCAAACGAGTTTCCTCATAAAGCAAGGTTAATTCTTCGGTATCCGCGGGAAGTATGCCGTCGAGGATAGCCTCCAGATTACTTTGGATGATGGATAAGGGAGTGCGTAATTCATGGGCAATAGCAGCAAAAGTTTGACGTCGTTCAAGTTCATACCGTTGTAGCGCCGAGGCCATCTCGTTGAACGCTCTCGCCACTTGGGCGACTTCATCTTGACCCCGTTCATCGGCGCGTCGACTCATGTCACCTGTGCGAATACCTTTGGCCGCCACTGAAAGGCTTCGCAGCGGCCGCATCATTTGCAAAAACAATATCGAGCCCAAAATCAGCGCCACCAGTCCCGCGGCGATGCTTGCCCAAAGTACAGAGCGATTTAACGCACTTAAGATATTTCCAGCGGGCGTGCCAGGCAAATCCACAGGCGTAACTATCAGCACGCCCACGACATGACCATTGACTTTGATGGGCAGCCCGCGAGCCAGATCATCAGCCATCAACTGTTCTCCAACGAGATGTCTGCTGGTGTCTGCCACGACTGTTCCGTCCGGTTCAGTCAAAACCAACCGATTAAAAGAGGCCGCCCACGCGTCTTTGACACCCATTTCCATGCCCGTTTCCCAATCCATTTCATTCCAGCATTGTTCATGATCCCCCGATTCACATTCATTGCCGGGGGACGTGGCCTGGTTGGGAACAAATCGCTCAACCCTTTGTAAAAGCCTTTCTACACCATTCCAGGACCCATTACGGGCGTAATAGTCTGCTAAAATAGGAGACAATTCTTCAGCCCATAAACGCCCAGCCCGAGTGACGTAGAGTTCAAAATTCCCGCTCGTGATCCGGTTGGTTGCAATAACCACCACCGCATTGCTAACTAGGATCACTAAAAAGAAAACGACCAATAACTTACTCCATAGACTGTGCATGGAAGCTATTCCCTCGCCATTTTATAGCCAACCCCTCGCACAGTGAGGATATAACAAGGATGTTTGGGATCAGGCTCAATCTTCTGGCGCAAATTTTTGATATGTTGATCCACAGTGCGCTCGTCACTTTCGAAATAGGGATTGCCATAGGGAATGCCAATGATCTGTTCTAAAAGCTGCTCACGCGTAAAGACCCGACCTGGATAGCGCATCAATGCGGCCAACAAATCAAATTCTCTTCTCGTCAATGCGATCGGGTCGCCTTTTACAGAGGCAGTGCGTCCAGCGATATCCAATTGCATATCGCCCACCTGCAACATCTCGGAAGGCGCACCCGATTCACCAACGCGGCGCAATACCGCTCGCACGCGTGCGACCACCTCACGCGGCGAAAAAGGCTTTGTGATGTAGTCGTCTGCTCCCAGTTCCAGCCCGAGCAATTTATCCATCTCGTCCTGCCGGGCGGTGAGCATGATTACGGGCACGTGCGATTCCCGGCAAAGGGTTCGACACACATCAAGTCCGTCCATCCCGCCAGGAAGGTTGAGATCAAGGAGTACCAACTGTCTCTTATA
>WFTO01000179.1 GCA_015485435.1 Anaerolineae bacterium
ATGCGGCTGTTCGGCAATCCCGCGCTGCGGGCGCTGGAGCGGGCCAAAGTGTTGGGACTGAAGGACCACCGGCTCACTGTGCTCATGCCCGACGACGCCAGCGCCGATATCTGGCGCAAGCGGATGCAAATCCCCCTGGAACGGGCCGTGATCCAGGCCTTTGATGAGCCCCTCTCCGTGCTTTTCCTCGGGCCAACAGAGATGGCGATGTTCGCCCAATGATTACCCATCCCTCACCCTTTCACGGAGGTATTCCCATGAACCACCATTTTCATCACCACCATCACCACGCCATGCACCTCAACCAGATGCACCAACACGCCATGCAACACGCCCAGAACCAGGCCATGAATCAGGCCCTGCGGGCGCAGCAGGAGGCCGCGTGTGCGGGGCATCCTGCCCAGCTTCAGGCTCCAGAGCCTACGCCGTCCGCGGGTCGACAGAACACGGCTATGAATTTTGGACTGTTGTTACTGGGTGTGCTGGCCAGAATTTTCCAGCAGAAGTGAAACGCACTCCACCCTCAGTGGATAATTCGGAAGATTAGGCCCCTAAGGGGCGGTGATTACCTAAAAGTCTATGCTTTCGACTTCTCCATCACGCAAACCAGCCCCACAGCCACCAGGCCCGCTCAGATCAATAGCCCGCCACCGAACACCAAAGAATGTCCAGCTTGAAGAAGCGCATGCGATGAACGCGACAGCGACCATGGAGAAGAGAGCCTGGCCGGTGAGACTGAAGCCCCCCAGTTGCACCTGCTCCGGCGGCAGCCAAGCGCCAGCAGGGTGATTTCAGATGATCTATTCACAGGATTTCCCTCCAAATTCAAAGAGTAGAGCCTGCTGCGAGTCAGGATGTTCAGTATCCCAACCGACGACTGCGCCGGTGCATCCACCCTGCGGCTGCCAGGAACACAACGCCGCTGAGCAGCAGGACAGCCGGGCTGAGCCAGGGTGCCATCAAAGATTCTCCTAACACAGCACGGTTCATTAGCTCCTGGGCATACGTCAGAGGCGACAAATAGGCCACCGCCCGCGCCCAGGGAGACATCTCATTCAAGGGGATGAAAATACCGCTGATGAAAAGCAGCGGCCAGCGAATGAGGGTGCTGGGCATCATGATATTGCCCACCGAATGAGAGGGAATAGAGGCAAAGACCAGGCCCAGGGCCGAAAAGGACAGGCTGGCCAGGATCAGTGCCGTTATCAACATAGGCAGGTTGGCCACGTCCACGTGCAGCCAGACCAGCCCCACCAGCAGCGAGATCAGCGAGACGGCGACGGCGAAGAAGGCGCCCACCAACGTTTTGCCGATGAGCAAAGTGACCAGCGCCATCGGCGCAGCCAGCAACCGGTCATACGTACCCGCACGCACGCCGTTCCATAGGAATGATTATGATGCCAGCTGAAGAAGCAGTGAAGAATGTCGTCAGAGCCAATAGACTGAGGTTGACGATCCGCAACTCATGGGTACGAGCATAATCCACCACCTGCGGCAACATCGCCGAGGGATCCGCCGTGTACAAACCGCCATTTATCGCCCATTTTGAACAGTGGTGATCCCTGCCAGTGCGGACAAAGCCTGCCCATGGGCGGCTCCGTCAGGCTCCAGCTCCACCTCGATCAACTGAACCTGCCGGAAAGCCGCTTTCAGCCGCTCCGGCGTGTCGATTGCCGCAATTTGGCCGTGGTTGATGATGGCAACCCGGCTGCAGAGCTGGTTGGCCTCTTCGATCTGGTGAGTGGTCAAGAAAATGGTGGCGCCTTCGGCGTTCATCCGGCGGATCAGGCCGTGAATAGCGCGGGTGCTCTGGGTATCCAGCCCCGGTGTTGGTTCATCCAGAAAGAGCAGCGCCGGCTTGTGAATGATGGCCATGGCGATGCTCAATCGGAGGCGCATACCTTTGGAGAAGTCCTCCGCCTTAACATGGCGCTTCTCCCAGAGGCCAAAGGTCTCCAATAACTCCTGCGCTCGGCTCGCCCGTTGGCTGCCGGGCACCCGATAGAGCTGCGCAGTGAACATCAGGTTGTCCCAGGCGCTGAGTTCGGTGTAGACGTTCGATTCCTCTGGCACCAGGCCCATCCGTCGCTTGGCAGGGTAGGCGTCACGGGCTATATCGTGGCCATAGATGCGAACACGCCCATCGCGTGGCTCCAGAAGAGTGGTCAGCATACGCTGTGTAGTGGTCTTGCCGGCATCTTTGGGGCCTAAGAAGCCGAATATCTCTCTCCCTGCTCCACTGTGAAGGAGATGTGATCGACTGCCAACAGATCACCATAGTATTTGGTGAGGTTGTCGACTGTAATTACATTGCTCATGAGTATCTCGATCCCACCTTGAATGAACCCAGAAGGGGGCATTCTCCATATTTTGCAGAGTGTTTGGGTGGACTATACAGATTAAGCCAGGCCCGCAGCCAGCAGACCCGCCCAGATGAGTAATCCGCCGCCAAATACCCAGAGGATATCCAGCTTGAAGAAACGCACGGCGATAAACGCCGCCGCAGCCAGACTCATGGCGGCAGGGCCGGTGATGCCTACGGCCCCCAACTGCAATACGACCACGGCCAGCAGCCCCACGAATCCTGCCAGCACGCCCGCCAGCGCCCCTTTCACTGCACCGACATTCCGGATATAGCCGTAGATTTCGGAAAAGAATAGTGTCCAGATGAACGAAGGGGCGAACATGGCAAAGCTGGCCAACAGTGCGCCCCAGACGCCCCCCACCTTGTAGCCGATGAAACCGGCGATGTTCAGAAACGGCCCGGGCGTGATCTGGCTGAGCGCGATGCCGTCCGCAAATTGATGCATCCCGATCCAATGACTGGCGTCCACCGCTTCAGCCTGAACCAGAGGCAGAATGGTCATGCCGTTGCCGAAAGCAATGGTCCCGATCTTGAAAAAGGCAAGGGTCATGCGGCCCACCTCGCCCCAGATGGCCCAGGCCAGAACGACCACCGCCAGCACCACTGCCGTGGCGATGCCAATGCCCGCCCAGCCAGACCATCCCGCCCGTGACGGGGCGGGATCGGCAGCGGCAGCGGCTCTGGACGCCTGACGTTGTTTTTCCTGCTGGCCTCCCGTCGGCGGGCGCAAGAACAGCGCGCCAGCGGCCAGCGCCATCAGCACAATCCACACTGCGTTGAACTTGAACGTTAGGGCGATGAACGCAGCCAAGGCGATCAGGGCATGGATGCGCCCTTTCAGTGCCCGCTGCCCGAAGTCCAGAGTGACGTTCAAAACCACACCCACGACCAGCACCTCCAGACCCACGAACAGAGGCTTGACCCAGGGCAGGCTGCCAGCTGCGAAATAGGCCGCGGATAGGGCGATGATGAGGATGATGGAGGGCGTGACGAATCCCAGCGTGGCCATCAGCGCGCCCGGCGTGCCTCGCAGCCGGTAGCCTACGTAGGTCGTGAAGTTGACCATAATCGGGCCAGGATAGAAGCTGGACCATAGCCAGGCCATCGTTCATCTCCTCCTCGGTCAGCCAGTGATTGCCCAGAACCGCCCTCTTCAGTTTTTGCAGGATCGCCATGCCGAACGAGGTCAGGCCGATGACGAAGTAAGTCCACAGGATGGTGAGCAGACTGACCTGTGGGTGCGGCGTTACAGGTGCTGCGGTTGATGTCGCTTCTGCCATAAAGCCTCTCCTCATGGCTCAAACTACAACGAGGTGATTATTTTCGCACGACAGAAACGTGGGTGCCCGTGCGGATATTATCGGTCACGGGACAGCGGGATTCCGTCTCTTCCAGCCAGGCATCGATCTCCTCGTTGGTCGCATCCTCGAAATCAGGCGTGATTGTGAGAACTACCTGGCGGAATCCGGCGCGCTCATCAAAAGAACAGCCGATGAAATTGCAGGGGTTCATCACTCCTTCGATTTTGAGCTTCATCCCGTTGAGTTTGAGGCTCCGCTCACGGGCTACATGATGCCCGGTGACGTTCAAACAGCCAGCCAGGGCCATCAAAAGTGCCTGAACCGGCGATGGCCCCTCGTTTGTGCCGCCCATTTTCTCGGGCTCATCGATGATCAGCCTGAATTTGCCCGCCTGCACAGTCATTTTGGTTGGACTTTCGCTTTTTCCCCGTACAATGACGTTGACTGCCCCGGTGTGTGGAGCCCTGGGTGCGGTTCTTTCTGCAATGGCCATAAAAGTATTTCTCCTTTGAATGAAAAAGCGATTTTTGAAATGAAGAGCCGGGGCGATTGGCCCCGACTCTATCAGATGAATTTTGAATCCGGTTTCTTACGTTTTTTGAAGCTGGAGGCAAAGAACGGATCAGCACCCCAACGCTGCCGCGAACTTATCCACAAGCTCGTTGTTCACGATATCGGTGTTGTAGTAGATGACCGGCGCCCGGAAAGCAGGAACTTTGGCCCCGTTGGCCTCGATCGGAATCTGCATCTGACACTCATCCTTGAAGTCTTTCCAATCGATTAGCATCGGCATCCCCGGTTCAGCGTGCTCACATTCCTCGAAAGTGTTGTAAAAAGCGACATTATCCAGGGTTGGCAAAAGCTTCGCCACGATCTCAGGGGCGAGGTAAGTTTTGGCTGGCAATTCAGCCAACTGCGCCTTGGGAATAGCGGCTTTGCGGGGATACACCAGCGTATAGCCGCTCGCCAGCCGCCTTTTCCCGACCTTTTCGGTAAGCTCTCGGGTATAGGCTTCTCGCCCGATCAAGGAAATTTCGATCATTCTGCTGCGTAACATACTCATTGCCTGCGACGTGCTGCCCAGAGGGACCAGCTCGACTTCCTCGATTTTCTGATCAAATGTTTCGGCGTAAGGTGTCATAGTGGGGCAAAAGCCCAATCGGATGGTTGTCATAATACTCTCCTTAATCCATGCGCTCGCGACGGTCGGCCAGGGAGCCGTTCATCAGAGCAGTCAATGCAAAATTAATATCGCGAATATCGGTGAGGATGACCCGCAGGCCCGCGGCTTCCATCGCCTGCACAGCCCCCGTGCCCATCCCGCCGGCGATGAGGATGTCACAGCCCTGAATTTGGGCGGCCATGCCGGCGTGGCGGGCGGCTGCCCCCGGGCTCATACCGTGGGGTTGGCCCGGTTGATGGGTATGGGTCTGACCGCCCTGGCCTGTCGAATGGGGCGTGCGCCTGGGGCGCGTTTCGTAGGAAACAATTTCGTCGCCCTGGATCGTGACGACCAGGTAGTACCCGGCCGAAATACTGGGAGACCGTTCTGCCATCATTAGTGACGATAGCGACTTTCATAGATGTTTCTCCTTGGTAATGTTTGAGTTCTGGCCCGGCAGATGCGAGATGATCAGCACCGGACAGGGGGCCTGCTTGGCCACCTTTTCCGGTACGCCGCCCAGCAGCTTCTCCCGCAGGCTGGTGCGGCTATGGGAGCCCATGATGATCATGTCGGCTTCGATGTCGATGGCGGCCTTGAGGATCTCCTTGGCGGGATCACCATGGCGCACCAGTTTCTCCACGGTGACGCCCTGGTCCCGGGCGTCGGCTGCGATGGCGTCCAACCGGGCATTGACGGCATCTTCCACTTCCGAATGCAGCTCCCGTTCCAGCTCTTCGACCTCCTCATCCGGTGCATCGACCACGAAGCCCGGCGGCAGGGGCAGCTCCTGGCCCGGCTCTATTACAGCCAGCACCCACAGCTTCTTGTTCTCGCCGCGGCTACGGGCCAAAGCAATGGCCACCTTCTCAGCCAGTTGGGCGTGGGGTGAGAAGTCGGTGGCCAGCAGGTAATGCTTGGGCGCATCCGGGCCGGGGTGCGGTGGGCGGTGGGAAACCAGCACCACCGGGCAGGGCGCTTTTTCCGCCACCCGCTGGGCGATGTTGCCCACCACCACGTCCCACAGATTGCGGCGGCTGTGGGAGCTCATCACAATGACATCCGCGCCGATCTCGCTGGCGACGGCCAGAATCTGCTTGTCGGGGTCTCCCTCGCGCACGATGTCGTGCACAGTCAGGCCCTCGGCCCGCAGGTCCGCCACATCCTGATCCAGCTTGCGGCGCTTCTCGGCCTTGAGACGTTCCTGTATTCGGGCGATTTTCTTCTCCCATTTCCAGGCGGAGATGTCGGGAGGTTCATCCACCATGCTCAGAGGCTCTTCCAAAGGCTCCAGCACGGTCATGGCCCACAACTTTGCGCCATCCATCTCGGCCAGGCATCGGGCGATCTGTTTGGCCGTCTCGGCATAGGGCGAAAAATCAGTGGCGAACAGAATTTTCTTGAACATAAGTGTTATCTCCTCCTGGCGACTGCCAGGGGTGCATCGGGCAAACCGTTGGGCTCTTCTTCAACCGCGGGCGGCGCACCGAAATAACGCTGCACCCACGGCTCCAGTTTCAGATAGCCGATGAGAAAGATGATCTGGAAAATGGGCAGGGTGGCTGCAGGAATAGCGACCAGGGGCGAGAAAGCCGCAGTGGCCAGGGCGATGGCTGTGCCGTTGTTCTTGCCGGTGCTGGCAAAGACAATGCCCATATGATCCTTGTAGCTCAGACCCGCTTTGCGATCGAGCCAGGTGATCAATGCCAGGGTGACGGTGACGAAGAGCAGGTTGGGCACGATCAGCCACAGCATGAGTTGCCATTTCTGCACTAGAATGCCCGCCTTCATGAAGAAGATCATGAAGATGATCAGAAACATGCTGATCAGGGTGATACTGGGGAACAGGGTCGCCACCTTGCGGAATCCCTTTTCACCCAACGCCCGGATCAACCCCAGACGGGTGAGATAGCCCAGCACCATGGGCAGGATGAGCACGGTGAGGATGGCGTTCATCAGCAGGCCCATGGGCACCGGCACATTAAACGATCCGCCCAGAATGCCCAACCAGAAGGGGATGGCAGCGATGGCGGCCATGAAGCTGGTGGCTACGGCCACGGTGGCCAGCTCCAGATTGCCACCAGCCAGGCCTGTGTAGCCGATGCTCATACTGGAGCAGGGCACTACCATCACCAGCAGAAAGCCGAAGCCCACCTGTGGATCGTGCAGGAAAACCTTGCTCATGACGAAGCCGAACAACGGCGCCCACACGAAGTTGTAGGCCAGGGTCAGCCCCAAGGCCTTGAGATTGC
Source organism: Anaerolineae bacterium (assembly GCA_015485435.1). Taxonomy (GTDB): domain Bacteria; phylum Chloroflexota; class Anaerolineae; order J102; family J102; genus M2005. The sequence goes on from WFTO01000179.1 coordinate 7,081, forward strand.
GAAAGGCTTTGGTCAGAGCCTCCAGCTTGATATTGACCATCATGGGGTAGATCATGAAGAACACCACCACGGTGATCAGGGTCTTGAGTTCCGTCTTATGGGCCTTGGTGAAGGCGCCGTTGAAATAGCCCAGGCCCCAGCCAAGCAGAATCGCTGCGGCCACATACCACAGCATGTATTTCTTGAGATGCTCCTGCGTTTTCTTCAGAATCATGAGTGAATACCTCCGTGAGCGAAATTGAAATCGGTTGGATGGACTTCAATTCGCTTTCGGAGGCGAGCGCTTGATCCAATCGGCCCGCCCGCATCGGCAGCCGAGGGCACAGACCTTGTGACGGGTGTGCATGATGCACCTCGGTGATGAGCAAATAGGGGTTATTCGGGGAATTGAATGATTGGGGGTCAAAAAAATGCTGTGTGGACGCTGGCGACTACCTGGCCGCTTCCGATGCCGGATGGGTGATGATGCGCCCACTGACCTCACTGGCAGCGGATACGGTGTTGAAAATCGTGCCGAATTTGCGGATGTTGTGATGGAGCAAATCCACCTTGTGCGCATCCTCATCCGTCCAGATGTCGATCTCGTAGGTGACCTGGGTGATACGCGGGGGCGGGCCTTCCCGCACGCCATGCACCTGCACCTTCACGTCGGCGTAGGAAAAGTGAAGGATGTCGGAGAGACGCTCGACGTTTTTGATGATGCAGGCGGCAAAGGCGCTAAGAAGAAGCTCGGCCGGGTTCATCAGGTGCTCGCTCTGGCCGGGGGAGGAGTCGAAATAGATCTGCGCCTGTTTGGCCCGAGCGGTGGACACATGAGGCAAGACCTGCTCGGATTCGATATCGTAAGTCAGGACTGGCGCGTCTTTCATGGGATGATCTCCTTCTTCATCACGCCCCCCACACCATCCACAGAAAACGGACGCCCACCAAAATGAGCAGCGGGCTCACGATGAGGCTGACCCAGCGGTTCACCTTGGGCGACCAATAGCGCCCCACCAGCAGCGCGGTCAGGGTGATGACGATGAATTCATAGGCGGCGATGGCCATGTCTTTAGGGGTGAAAAATTGCCCCACCGCGATCTGCGTGGTCAACGCCGCCCAGATCGCGGTCACCACGCCCAGGGAGCCCAGGGCGTAGGCCCGGTTGGGGTGATGCCCCAGCGCCCAATTGTAGACAGGCACCGTGAAGGGCTTGCCTCCGGCCGAAAGCAGCCCCGCCAGCAAGCCCCCCACAAAGGCCACCGGCGCCAGCCAGGCGGGATGCGCGGGGTCGTCGCGGGCGGGCACGGGCTTGACGAACAACAGGCGAATCCCCACCAGGATGGCGTAAATCCCCAGCAGGGCGATGAGGATCGAGGCCGTAAGGCTCAGGCCCAGCAACCGGCCCAACATGCCGCCCAGGCCGCTGGCGATGATGATCATGGCCCAATCCTCGCGGATTTGCGTGAGCACCGAGGTCTGGCGCAGGGCCATCATCAGCGACGCGATGCCGACGACGATGAGGTTGATGGTGATGGCCTCGTGGATGGGCAGGCCCATCATGCTTACCAGCAGGATAAGCAGGAAGAAGCGATCCACCCACGAGCGGATGGATGC
>WFTO01000180.1 GCA_015485435.1 Anaerolineae bacterium
GATCAACCCCGCGACGCGCGCGGCCGCGGCCGCGCCTTGAGCCACCGATTCAGGGATGTCTTTAGGGCCTTGCGCACATCCTGCGACGAAAACGCCTTCCGTCATGGTCGCTACTGGATCGAGCTTGGGGTGTCTTTCCACAAAGAAACCGTCGAAATCGCAGCCCATTTTGAATAACTGCGCCACCTCTCTTGAATCCTTCTTGGCTTCCAGGCCAGCGCTCAGGATAACCATGTCGACGGGAATGCGGCGTTGTCTGCCGATTAATGTATCCTCCACCTGGATGATGAGTTTACCTTCTTCCCCTGGGCCTCGTGCCGCGTCCGTCACTTCCGCAACCCGCCCGCGGATCAGATGGGCGCCTTCATGCAGGATACGATGATAGAATTCTTCATAACCTTTGCCCGGGGCGCGTATATCGATGTAGAAGTTGTAGACGTCGGCGTTGGGAAGGCGTTCTCGGACAAGATGAGCGAACTTCAGGGAGTACATGCAACATATCTTCGAGCAATACTCGTGATAATTTTTATCGCGCGAGCCCACACAGTGAATGATGGCGACGCTATGGGGTTGCGTCACGCCATCGCGGAGGACGATGCGGCCGCCAGTTGGGCCCGCTGCGTTGACCATTCGCTCAAATTCCAGGCTGGTGAAGACATTGGCCAGGCGACCATATCCATATTGTGGAATGCGACGGGCGTCGAATAAATCATATCCTGTGGCGATGATAATGTTTCCGACCTGAAAAGTGATTTGAGAATCTTGTTGCTCGAAGTCGATGGCTTTGGTAGGGCAGAAGATTTGACAAGCTTTGCACTTGCCGCGTTGAAAGAAAGTGCAGTTTTCTACATCAATGACCGGATATTTCGGCACTGCTTGAGGGAATGGCCGATAGATGGCTTTGCGATACCCAAGTCCAGCTTCAAATTCGGTGTCGATCACCTTTTTCGGACATTTTTCAGTGCAGATGCCACAGCCCGTGCAAAGCTCTTCATTCACATAACGCGCCTTCTTGCGTACGGTGATGGTGAAGTTGCCGATATAGCCTTCCACCGACTCCACTTCGCTATAGCTCAATAAGGTAATGTTGTCGTGCTGGCCCACCTCCACCATCTTGGGGGTGAGGATGCAAGCGGAGCAGTCTAAGGTGGGGAATGTTTTGTCCAGTTGAGCCATATGTCCGCCAATAGATGGCGTGCGTTCGACAAGATAAACGTGGTATCCAGCATTGGCCAGCTCAAGCGCGGCGCTGATGCCTGAAATCCCACCCCCTACAATCAGGGTGTCGGGATGAATATCCACGGGCAAAGGCTCCAGCGAGGCATGGAATTTCACCCGATTGATGGCTCCCTCTACCAATGCCTTGGCCTTGTGCGTGGCTGCCTGTCGGTCATCTGTGGCCCAGGCGTCATGTTCACGGATGTTTGCCATTTCGAAGAAATATGGGTTTAATCCACCCTTCTGACAAGCCCCGCGGAAGGTCTTCTCGTGCATGAGGGGGGAACAAGCCGCCACCACAATTCGATTCAAGTGCTGTTCTTTGATGTCGTTTTCAATCAGGTCTTGCCCCAGGCTAGAGCACATAAATTTGTAATCTCTAGCGATGATCACATCCTCATGAACACCCGCCCAGCGCGCGACCTCCTCGACATCCACCGTCCCAGCGATATTGGTGCCACAGTGGCAAACATACACGCCAATACGGGGTTTTTCTTGTTCTTGAGATTCCATGGTCGTTTGCTCCACAGCTATTCGGAATAAGCGAGAGAGACATCAAGCCATGTTTTTGGGGTGATGTCTTTGCTTGGGGTCATGTGCGTTTTCCAGGATGTGTACGTAACATCTCGGGCATGGGCAATGCCTGTTTAGATGCGCGTTTTTTCCGTTTCTTTTTGGGCGTTTCTTCTGGCGCACGTTGAATTTTTTGCAAAACCGGGCGGGCATCGACAAACTCTCTGCCAATGCCTACCTCCTCCGACGAGGCACCAAAGGCAAGCCCCATCACCTGGGTAAAATAAAGAATTGGGATGTGGTAATCGGCTCCGAAATGTTTATTGACCTGGGCCTGATAGCCATCCAGGTTCAGTTGGCACATCGGGCATAAGGCCACAATGACGTCGGCCTGATAATCATGGGCGCTTTTCAAAAGGCGTCGGATTAATTCTAGTGCGGTGTCCTCACTGATTTGCGTCATATGTCCGCCGCAGCAATGCGTTTTCACCGGATAATCAACCACCGTCGCACCCAATGCTGACAGCAACTCATCTAAACAGAATGGGTATTCCGGTTCATTATGGATGTGATTGTAATCGGGGCGAGTGACCAGACAGCCATAGTAAGGTGCGACCCTTAATCCAAATAAAGGTTTTGTGACCTGCTCGCTGATCGCCTTGTATCCGATGTCGTCCACGATCACATCTAGCAAGTGTCGGACAAACACACTTCCGGGATCATAATGCAATTCTCCAGCTGCCAGGGCTTCGTTAACCTGTGAGGCTAGTTTGGGTGATTCGCGCATATAATGGTCGGTTTTGCTGAGGTTGAGAAAACACGCGCTGCAAGGGGCGATGAGGTGCTGTTGGTCAGGTGGTAGGGGCAGCTCCTGGGCCAAAGCGAGGTTACGCGCCACCAGGGCATAAGCTGGCAACGCCGCTATTGCAAAATATTCCGTTGCGCCACAACAGTTCCAGTCTGGCACTTCCAGCAACTCAATCCCCAGCTTCTTCGCCACGATCATGGCCGAATCATGATAGGCCCGAGCGTTCTTTTCTAGAGAACACCCCGGATAATAGCCATATCGTTTCATATTTTTATCTCCTGCAAGCGCATTTCACGCTTTTTTTGAGAGGGCCAAGGATATCATAAAAATATTCTTGGCCGCAGTAGATAGGCAAGGGGAAAATGATTAATGCGTAGCATTCTCTTGCTGTTGGGGGGCGCGTTCTAAGGATTTTGCGTGAGCAAGAATGGCTTGTAGCTGATCGATTTGCTGAATGCGATTGGGTTTTAGGTCCATTCGGCCTTTGATCAACATGTTCAACCCCATGCCCGCCATTTTAAACATCCCCATCGGATGGTGCTTCAAGTGATAACGGGTGGCCAGTCCCAATTCAAAGCTGCGGCCATATTGCTCCACAAGATCAATGAAGGTTTCTGAGAAATCAGGCGCGTCCGAAGCGCTGGATTCGCGGTAATACCCCTCGGCAATGGCCATCCGTTTCAGTGTATACATGATGTCTGTGATGTGGACCTCCTGGGGACAACGGACCATGCAATAATAACAAGACACACAAAACCAGGGGGCGTTGCTTTTCAGCACCTCATCGCGCATGCCGGCGGCGATCATGGCGAAAAGCATGCGTGGCGTGTGATCCATATCTGCGCCAGATGGACATGATCCCCCACAGGTGCCACATTGCAAACAAAGCTCCAGATGGGGATCGCCGCCAGGCGTGGCCTCTATCACAGTGTGCATAAAATAATGCGGGGATTCCCGCGCGCCATCATGATGATCAGGCATTATGAAAGCCTCCTAATGTTTTGGAGCGTTGTGCATTTGGGGTTCACTTTGATCTTACCAGTGAAATATTCCCGGGTCTATGATGCAGATCACAACCTTATTCCGAAAGGGGAAAATTGTTATGATGAAAAAATTGTCATTTTTCAATTTGAAAAGCGACGCCCGTAACTTTTTTCAACGCCTCACGTCTTGGAATGCGTACGAGGAATATAATATAATACGGTCCTCTCGCTTCACAAAGCCGCTCTAACTCTCGCCCCAAACGGTTTGACAAATGACGCACACAATGACTTTGCGTGGTGATCTGCCACGTCGCGAATTAAAAA
>WFTO01000181.1 GCA_015485435.1 Anaerolineae bacterium
ACCAATAGCACCCGCGGCTTTGGTCAGCTCATCGACCTGAACGGTGCGGCAAATAATGCCAAGTTTTTCGTAAAATTGCTGCGTGATGGGGTTGCCAGCGGGCATCAGGATGTGACGCGGCCCTAGGGTGACAAAGTTCAACGCAAAACCGAGGAGGGCTTCCCTCTCATCGGGGAGAAAGTGGACGGTAAACCCGCGTTCACGCATCGCCCTAACAGCGGCAAAGGGCACGCGCCCCGGCCAGGCAATGGCCAGATCGTGATCCACGATGCGCAACGCGCCCATCAAATGCATGGCGCCGTAAGGCAATCCAACCGGAATCACATCAACACCCAATTCCGCCAACGTTGCCGCCACTTGCGCCTGTCCCGCAGGATTCGTTCGCAAGCCCTCCGCCAATAACACATGATTGGGGGTCAGCCACATGGCGTCCGCGCCCTCAAATGTCGCCAGGCCATGCACAGAGCGAAGGATAGGAACGCCCAGTTCAGCAAGTTTGCGGGCAATGAACCGTTCTTCTCCGGCACGCACGCGTGATGCCGGCCGAGCCAGGATCGCACCCGAGGGTGTCAGGAAGAGGAGATCGGCCACAAACATCAGGTTAGGAGGAGGCGATCCCGGGGGATCTACGAGATGTACCTTCACGCCAGCATCGCGATAAGCCTGGATCAGAGCGTCGTGTTGGGCTTGCAAACGGTGAAGATCGATGGGAGCTAGCATTTGTGTTTGATTGGGATCGTCGGAAACAACCTCGGCCCCCGGTCGATGCAAAAGGACCGCCTTCAGTGGAGCCCATTCCGAATTCTGTCCACAGGCAGCCCAAATGGCGCCCAACTCCTCTTGAGTAGGCACGCTTCGAGGCTGCCATCCTTCTCCGCCATAAGCGGCGCTCTGATAAAAATGTTGTTTCTCATGCATGGCTGAAGAAAACCTCCAACATAGATATCGCATGACTGCATTTCATGAAAATGTGCGGCCAACTTCATTGCCAGTCGATCATCCGACTTGTACCGAAGTTAAATCGAAAGCGAATAGATTGTAGTGTCAACGGTGCAAAAGGGCGTGGGTTGTGACCATCGACATCCATGATCCACATTTCCCATACCCCTCGCCGGTCGGTGAGGAAGAGCAAAAAGCGTCCATCGGGCGATACAGCCGGCGCCACATTGTTGACGGGACGATCTCGCAGCCCGGGCGGATGCGTGAGGGCAACTGCGTCAGACCCATCCGCGCGATATCGCCAGAGGTTCCAGCTGTCACCATCCTTGCGACTGACAAAAATGAACTCGCCATCAGGGCTGTAAAGGGGAGCGCCCAATTCTGGATAGTCGACCAGTGGTCGAGGTGACTCGTTGCCGATGGTCTGGGCTTTCTCGATGCCGTTGCGAGATAAATAAAGCACCCATGGTTGCGAGGGATGATATCGAGGCGCGCGGGCAGGGATGGTGGCGGGCAAGTCGCGCGCCTGTGAGCCATCCAGCAACACATATTGCAGCCCCGTACGAGGAAGATGAAGAAGGGGAAAGTCCTCAATACACACACTTCCCACGGGGGCCGGAAAGGTCCAACAGTCCTGTCCCATAAACCGTTGACGCAACGCATCGTCAGAAAGACAGCCAAAAGGCGTTTGACGACAAACCTGTTCGTTGACCCAATACTCGAAAACCAATGCATCGCCATCCGGCGTCCAGGTGGGCGAACGCGGTTTATTGACCCGAATCAGGGTTTTCGTGGCGCCCGTTTCCAGATTCATGACCTGGATGGCGTCCCCACCATCCTGCCAGCGGGCGAAGGCCAGCCATTGGCCATCAGGGCTCAAAGCGGGATCGAGCCCTGTTGCCAACTTGCGTAATCCACGGCCATCCGCCCCGAGGGCATAAATCGCGCCGCCCGGTTCTGTCTGAAAAACGATCTCTCCTTGGAGATGGAATGGCGATGTCGTAGCGCTCGCAACGCTGGTGATGACGGGGAGCTGGGAAATCGGGCGGTCTGGCTTGAGCCAATGGGCGGCGACCCAGCCGACATCCCCTTCCTGAGTGTGAACCTGCACCCATTGACCGGTATCGCTTCGCCCTAGCAGGTAGACTGCGTCCCCTTTGGCAAGCGTTTTCTGAATCGGCTGGTCAACGCCCGGAGCGACGCGCAGATGCAGCTGTTGCGCCTGCACAATCCCCAGGAGGCCTTGCGATGAAGCAGCTTCTTTAAGCGCCCCTGGAGATACCACGGGCAAGGCATCCTTCTTCACAAAAAAACGAACGTCAGCGACGGGCACCCATCCTCGCAAAGGTGGGACCTCGGGTGCAGGGTGATAGCGAACCCGCAACCAGGTATGGTCGGGGGATATGCCCAGGATATCCAGTCGGTCTCCGCCATAGAGCGTCGCAATGGATTTTTCTCCAGGCTGCGTCCAAAGTCGCAATGTCGGCGGTAAAACAAATGCCCATCCCGCGACATCCAACGTGGCAGTTGGCAGAGGAGTTACAGCAGGTGTGGCGTTTTTTTGAGAGGACGATAGGATAAGAACGGCGCTTGTTGGCGTTGCAATGACAGGCATGGTCGTTCCAGGCCGCGTGGGCCGCGGGCTAGGCGCTAACAGCAGGGTGACACGCGTGGGTGGAGGCGCTGGCGTTGACGGCGCGCATGCTGACAGCAGCACCAGCATCATCAGGCTACCAAGGAACCATGACCATGGCGTATGTAGTCTCTCAATACGCATGACAACCACTATTCATATCGCAACGCATCAATGGGGTGCAGCTGCGCTGCACGCAAGGCGGGATAAATGCCAAAGAAAAGTCCTACAAGGAGACTGAAGCCAGTCGCCAATAAAATCGAATCCAGAGAGATCACGGCTCGAAGGTCTTCGGAGAGACTGGCCAACATTTCGGCTCCTGCAAACCCGAGCAACATCCCGATCAATCCGCCGATCAGGCTTAGCACCATAGCCTCAACCAAGAATTGCAAAAGAATGTCACGGCGTTTTGCGCCCACGGCTTTGCGAAGGCCGATCTCCCGAGTGCGTTCCGTCACCGAAACCAGCATGATGTTCATGATGCCGATGCCTCCCACTAGCAGGCTGATGGCGGCAATACCCCCTAAGAATGTTGTCAGCACGCCAGTGATGCTTCCGAAGATATCGAGGATGTCCGCCTGATTGATCACGCTAAAGTCATCCTCATCAAGAAAGGTGATTCGATGTCGCTCTCGTAGCAAATCTTCGATGGCTGCTTGCGCCAATTTCAGATGCTCTTCCCTATCCACCTTGACCAGAATCAACGACAGCGTTGGTTCGCCTCGCTGGCTGCGAAGGTAAGGGAAGAGGCGTTGTTGGGCGGTGGTAAACGGCACGTAGACCATGTCATCGAAATTGCGAAAACCGCTTCCCCCTTTATCCTCCATCACGCCGACGACCCGAAAAGGGATATGATTGATGCGCACTGTCTGACCGAGGGGATAAATGTCGGGCGAGAAGAGTTTTTCGGCCACGTTGCGTCCCAACACAACCACGCGAGCCTCCCCGGTCACATCTTCTGAGGTCAGAAAACGCCCCTCTTGAGGAAAAAAATTGCGCACGAATGGGTAATCTTCGTTAGTGCCAGTGATTGTGAGAGACAGCGTCGTTTTGCCATAGCTTACCGTGGCCTGTCCATCCGCTTCTGGAGCCACAGCCAACAAATAAGGCACTTTCAGCGGATCGCGAATCGCCATCCAATCCCCGTTGGTCAAAGGATTGCTGGGCCGTCGGGCGCGGGGATCGCCGGGTTGGGCATCCTCGAGACGGCCAGGCACAACGATCAGCAAATTCGAACCGGCGGACTGTAGTTCTTCGGTGATAAGTTCTTGAACTCCCTGGCCCACGCTCATCAATGCGATCACCGCGGCGACGCCGATAATGATGCCCAACATGGTTAAACTAGAACGCAACTTGTTGGCAGCAAGGGCCCGCAAGGCGATGCGCACTGCTTCCATGAACTTCATGACGCTACCCCCTTTTGCCCTCGAGCGTCACCATCATCCCGCTCGAAATCTTCCAATGGTTGAAAATACATGCTCTCGCCCGCCCGCTTGGGATTCTTCACTGGCGCATCCTGGATGATCAAACCGTCGCGCAAGCGAATGATACGATGAGTATGGCGGGCGATGTCGGGCTCATGGGTGACAAAGATGACGGTGATCCCCTGCTGTTCGTTCAAGCGTTGAAAAATCTTCATGATTTCCGCGCCAGATTTAGAATCGAGATTGCCGGTGGGCTCGTCGGCGAGAATGATGCTGGGATGGTTGACCAACGCCCGGGCGATGGCGACCCGTTGTTGTTGTCCTCCAGAAAGCTCATTAGGGCGATGATGAATGCGGTCTGCCAAGCCCACTTGCTCCAACGCCTGCAATGCGCGTGTGCGTCTCTCTTTCACCCCTGCATAAATTAAAGGCAATTCCACATTGGCCAAAGCCGATGTACGAGGTAAGAGATTGAAATTCTGAAAAACGAATCCGATCTTTTTATTTCGGATGTCGGCCAACTGATCATCATCCAATTGCCCTACATCGATCCCCTCTAACCGGTACAAGCCCGAGGTGGGCACATCCAAAGCCCCCATGATGTTCATGAGGGTGGATTTTCCTGACCCCGATGGTCCCATGATCGAGACAAATTCCCCAGGATAGACGCGCAGGGACACACCTCGCAACGCATGCACCTCGATCTGCCCCATTTTATAGACCTTGGTGATATTTTCTAGCTCTATAACCGGCTGCGTCGCCACGGATCAACCTCCACCAAAGAGTTGTCTGCGCAGCAGCTCACCCGAATCCACTCGCCGAATGGCTAACACATCTCCCTCTTCCAGACCGGAGATAACCTCGCTAAACTGCTCATTGCGTAAACCTAGTTGGATATCCACCCGGGTAGGCACGCCGTTCACCACTTTCTCAACATAGGGCGAACGCGTGGTTTCATCGAGATGCATGACCCGATTGGGAATCACAATGACATTTTTTGCTTCTTTGGTGATGATGGCGGCGGTCGCGGTCATTCCGCTTCGCAAAGGCAATTCTGTAGGATCAAGGGTGACTATCACCTCATAAGTGGTAATGGCCCCACTCCCCAACGGCGTGGAATTCGCCACAGGTGCAATTCGACTGATCTCACCGGTGATCTGAGCGTCATCGAGCGCGTCGACCGTCACCAACGCAGTTTGCCCCAGCTGAATTTGGGCAATATCCAATTCATCAACATTCAACGTCATGTGAAATCCTTCGGGATCAGCGATGATAATCGCAGGAAGGGAAGGGGTTGGGAATTCGTTGAGGCGAATATTGATGACGCCCACCACACCATCGATAGGCGAAACCAATCGCGCATGATCGAGGGCCAATTGGGCGGATTCCACGCCGATGCGCGCCTGCTCCACCTGGGCCTCCAAGATGGCCAAATCTTCAGGTTTCGCCCCCTGAATGATCCGCTGAAGGGAAGCTTCCGCCTGGGCCACAGCCGCTTCGGCCGCGGCTACTTGCGCCAATGCCTGGGCTTTTTGGCTTGCTGTCGCGGGCGCCAGGGTGACTTCTAGATTGGCTTTGGCGGTTTCATAATCGATGGTGGCCTGTTCCAACTGGATGGCCTGGGGCAGCATTGAGGCATTCGGCAACGAGGCGATTTTATCGTAAGCCTCTTGGGCATGCTTCAACGCCACCTCCGCTCGTTTAAGCTGAGCTTGCGCCACCCGACGCTGCGCGTCCGAAGGCCCGCGCAACAACTCACGATACGCGGCTCGAGCGGCCTCGGCCTGGGCCCGCGCCGATTCCAACTGAGCCCGCGCCGCTTCAATATCCGCAGCATCAGCGGGCGTTTTCGCTTTGGCTAGATTCGCCTCGGCCAATTTTAAAGCTGCTTGCGCCTGCTTCAATTGCAACTGCAACTCATCATCCTCCAATTGCGCCAACAACTGGCCTTTCTGCACCGAATCGCCAATCGCCACCAGAATCTCCCTGACTTTGCCGGTCATCTTGAAAGAAAGCTTTACTTCTTGTTGGGGTTCGATGATGCCAGTGGCGGAGATGGTGGCGTCCATATCGCCACGAGTGACAATATACGTTTCATACTCAGGAGATGGCGGCTCTTTACGCTGAACGGCATATCGATAGGCTAAAAAAGAACCGCCAGCAAAGACGATCAGGATGATCAAGGCAACAATTCGTTTTGACATGGAGGTATTTTTGCTCACAAGAAGATGGTTTGAAAAATTTAGTTTAACGCAATAGCAATTTATACGTAAAACGCCACAAGCGTGTTTCGTTCAAGTGGATCCAATCTGAATGATCAGAAAACAGCGTTTTTCTGGTCGCAGAGATTCTGTGGAGAACATACGCCCCAGGAACCCCTCTTGTCATCATGGTCGCGCAATCGCCATTTTGAGACATAAAAAAGTACCCGCGACAGGATTCGAACCTGTGACACCTTGCTCCGGAGGCAAGTGCTCTATCCACTGAGCTACGCGGGCACGATAGGAATCGTTTCTTGGTGTTATTTTAGCACATTCACTTTTCGCGGCAAAAATTTTATCCAACAACGACATCTTTGCCGCGAAAGGCATCCTGTACTAGACTGTATTTTAACGAATGGATGAACATGATTGGTCCCAGACACCGTTTTATATAACACAATGTTCACTCTTTCGGGCGACATAGGCCGGTTCTATGAGTACCACGTAAGGACTTTCGTTTTCACTCAATTTCGCCAATACAGGGATGTCATCATGGCCCAACTTTTTCACCTGCTGTACGATCCCCTGACTTACCCTTTTATGCTGCGCGGTCTGCTGGCCGCCATTTTGGTCGGTGTGGTCTGCGCCACTGTTGGCGTTTATATCGTTCTCCGTGGCATGGCTTTCTTTGGAGATGCTCTAGCCCATGCGATCTTGCCTGGTGTGGCCATCGGATATCTCGTGGGCAATGGCAACCAAGTCGTGCTTTTTTGGTTTGCACTGATTACGGCCGTGCTCACGGCGCTCGGGATCGGCATCCTTAGCAAGGGAGCTGCTTTGAAAGAAGATACAGCGATTGGCATCATTTTTGCCGGCATGTTCGCCCTGGGCATCGCTATTATCTCCACGGTACGTGGATATGCGGTTGATCTGGCGCATTTTTTGTTTGGCAACGTGCTGGGTGTTTCAAATCAGGACCTATG
>WFTO01000182.1 GCA_015485435.1 Anaerolineae bacterium
GTCTCGGCCAGCCGGCTCATACTGATGCCACTTCGCTGCAGGATACTTTTCAAGAAAGGCTTGTAACTGGCTGGCCAGGGTCGGTGACGTGATGGTCAGGGTGAGAATGCGCACACCTTCACCATCGCCCCACGTTGCCTGCTCTTCGGCCAACGCCGTCGTGAAGTCAGCCCACGATTTCAATAGGCCTTTGCGGGATGGCTGCCGAGAGCGATCGGGATCATAAAGGTTGAGGATGGAGGCTTGAGCGAAAATATCGGTGGCGCCCAAACTGGCCGGGTGTTCTGGATTCCCTTCGATTTTGGTGGGGCGCCCTTCGTGAGTTTCGACAAGCACGCCCATGCCATATCCGCCCATCGGAAAGGCCGTGGCATAGAAAAGAGGCTCGCCAGGAATCACATCCTCGGGCGCTTCCACATAGGGCACAATCTTCTTGGGGTTGGTGGCTGTGCAGGCTGTCAGCCCCGCCAACGCCATCGACGCCCCCATGATTTTGAGAAAGGTGCGGCGCGTAAGCCCTGACGGGTCCTCCAGGTACGCCGCCCCTGAGGGGAATTCCTGTTCCAAAAATTCCCGGAACTCCTCGGTTTCTGCGATCTCATTGAAGCTTCGCCAGTAGGCTTTACCACTCTTTTGAGCCAGCCGTTTGCGAAGCTCCGAAATGTTCAAACGTTTTTCGTCCATAATCACCTTCTCAAGTTAGGTGAGCAGTCGATAATGACCGATATAAAAACAGGAAAAGTAATTGTTTACGTTCCTCTCGTCAAAGACTCATTCCTTGATCCTGTTCACCGACATCCACTACCGGTGACAGACGGAACAGTCGGTTACATTGAACTGTTTGACATCGACGTGATATTTCTCAACCAACGATGCTTGCAAGGCTTCCCTTTCCGCAGGGTCAGCAGGTAACTCATACGCCATATTGAAGACCTCTTCCCGCGGAACGAGATGATCCTGTCGGTTACGGTGACAATTCAAACACCATTCCATAGAGAGGGGTTGAGCTTTACGCGTCCACCCCATCTTATCCACTCGACCATGACATTCCTTGCAAGGCACCCCCTTATTCACATGAATGCTATGATCAAAAAAGGCGTAATCGGGAATATCGTTCACCCGATTCCAGGCAATAGGGGTGTTGGTTTCCATGCTCTCTTTAATGGGAGCGATAGCCGGACTATCCTTCCAAACTTGTGAATGACACCCCATGCAGATATCGGTGGAAGGCACGCCAGCAAAGCTGCTGCGTTCAACATTGACATGACAATAGCGACAGTCCAACCCAAGCTCGCCAACATGATGTTCATGACTGAAAAAGACCGGTTGCTCTCGGGCAATGGTCGTGCCGCGCATGTATGGAGAACGCACAAAAATATACGAAACAATGGAACCGACGACTAGTAAAATGGTAATGCCCAGGACCGTCGCTTTGGCGATCAGGTTGAGGGAGGGATGAAAAATCTGGGACATATTCGAATCCTCATCAACGAATGAGTCTTATTGGTTTGGCTTGATAGTCAATCCGTCAACATTTCAGCGCTGAAGTTATGGGGAGGAGGAGGCGAAGCGGTGCGCCACTCCAGAGTCGAGGCTTCCCAGGGATTATCGCCGCTATGTTCACTCCAAAACATGGCATAGAAGAAATAGAGCAACGGAAGCGTCAATCCCACAGCCAAGAGCAGCGTGCTGGTCGTACTGAGCTGATTAGGCATCTGCCATGCTTCAGGATAAGCGACGACTCGCGTGCGCATGCCCAACAGTCCCAACAGGAAGCCGGGCAAAAACGATCCCAGCGTGCCGAGCAAAATCGTCCACGCCGTGATCTTGGCCAGCAATTCCGGATACATACGTCCAGTGGCCTTGGGCCACCAATAGTGCAGCCCCGCCAAAAAGGCCAACATTACCACGCCGACCATTAAGAAATGGAAATTCGCCCATTCGAATTGGGTGCGTAGAACGGCTTGTGCAGTTGCAGGAGAATACAGCGCCAGACTGCTGACACCATACAAAAGCAATGAAAGCAAACCGCTATATGCAAACACCATGAGTGAGGAAAAGGATGGACGACCTTGACGAATGGTGGCGAAAAGACTGAGAATAATCACAAGCAGAGGGATGGCGCTAAGAAAAGCCACTAGAGAGAAAAAGATGTTCACCCAGGCCCATTGATCGCTAGTAAACGTATGCACACCCCAACTGAGAGACATCAGGATCGCCAAAGCCATCATGGACTGTTGAACGCCTTTCTGCCCAACCAGCGGTCGCCGAGCAAATGTAACAATAATATCGGCCAGGATACCCACCGCTGGCAGCAGCATCATATATACCGATGTCTGAGCAAATATCCAAAAGCTTTGAACCAGCAATTGGGGATTCAAATTCAGCCCGTAGTTCACATAGCCCAACATTTGTTCACGTAGCGTGGCCGTCAGAAATACCCAAACAAACATAAAAAACGACCCCACAATGATAGTAATGCTGGCCAGATAATAACCCCAGACGGTCATGGGCAAGGCGTCCCAATCCAGCCCTTTCACGCGACAACGAAGAATCGTCACCAGCAAATTAAACGCCATCAAGAACACAGCAATCCCAACGATAAGGATAATCGCCAGAGCTGGGAGCACGCGTGATGGGGTGAAATGTGTGGCATATGGGGCCAGGAAATTCCAACCGGCATCTGAACCGCCAAAAGACGCCTCAAAAATAATCAAACTGCTCCCACCCGCGTACAGATAAAATGTCCACAGATTGAGCCGAGGAAAGGCCACATTTTTAGCTCCGATCATCAGGGGAATAATAAAATTGCCCATGACGCCCAACATGGCCGGCAGCATGAATAAATACACCATGGTGCCGCCATGTAGCGTAAACAAGCGGGCATAGATATCCTGGAAAAACTTCTGTTCAGGGGTGAACAGCTCTAGACGCAATATGACCGCTGTGCTAATGCCAAACACAGCAAATCCGGAAACAACCAACAGATACAGAAACGCGATGCGTTTATGGTCTGTCGGAAACAACCAGGATTTGAAGGTGTAACTGGCATTCCAAAAAGTCTGCTTGGGGACCGCGGCCGTCGCCGCAGACGGAGCGCTTGCCATAGATCACTCCTTGTTACTAGTGGTGAGATAAATGCTCGCGAATTGTTCGAAAAAATCGACTGCTGTTTACAAACAAAGACTTCAAACGTAGACGCCAGACGACATGAGATTGCATTTGTCCGTATGCAAAGCCATGACGCATGGCGCCAGACGTTTGTAGCTCTTGATAAAGCCAATTCTGAGGACCGATCAACAACAATCCGAATTTGGAATGTGGTGACCTCACACGCTAAGCATCTTACACGAAAATCGATGTAAAAAGATGCTCCAAAATGGGTGAAAAAAGTATCTTTGTGGCGTACGCCGTTTTACTGATTGTGACCGTTATCTTCGCTGTCCACCTGCTCCTGAAGCATGGTGTCCAGCCCCTGCGTGCCAGTTAGGGAATCAAGCAACGCCCGCGCTTGATGTTTGCCCTCTTCATCCTTGGAAAGGGTGAGATAAATGGCGAGATCTGTGGCGGCAGCCTTCTTGTCATTTAGTTCGATATACGCCACAGCTCGATTGAAATAGGGCGCCGGGGCGTTGGCGTCGATCTCAATGCATTTGTTAAAATCGGCCAGGGCCTCTTCGGTGCGCTGTTGCAGCATATAAAGGACGCCCCGATTAAAGTAAGCGGCCAGCAAGTTGGGGTTCAGCTCAATAGCTCGATTCAGATCTCCTTCCGCTTCCTCCAGCATTTGCAGCCCCATATACGCTCGCGCTCGATTGACGTATGTGGTGGCATTATTGGGATCAAGCTGGAGAGCTTTGTCGAAATCTTCTGCGGCCTTTGCAGGACGACTGGTCATGAGATAAGCGGTACCCCGAGCCGCGTACGCTTGCGGGAAATGCTTATCGAGCTCCAAAGCGGCGGTAAAATCATCGATGGCTTCCATCACCTTACCCTGTTCAATATACACCAGCCCGCGATAGTAATGAGGAATGGCTGCGCCATCGGGATTTGAAGCGATGGCCACGGAAAAAGCTTCAAGTGCGCCGTCTACATCCCCTTGCTTGGCCTTTTCCAATGCCAATTGTGTAAAGTCATCCATCGGCAGCTCGGCAAGATCATTGCCGGCAGTGGTGGATGATTCAGCTTCTGCTGTTTGGTTTGATTGACTGACTAGTCCAAATACAGACAAGTGGGTCAGCGCATACCATACGCCCACCCCTACGACAACCGCGACTAGAACGCCGACAAGCCAGCGCCACCAGGCGGAGTTTTTTTGCGTCATTGTCTGTTCCATAAAGATATCGTCCAAAAATGAGCTGTGGGTGAGAGGATTTTAACAAAAAGTGAGTAATTATGAAAATTCCAGTTTGTGAAAATGAAATTTTCGAAGATTAGAACCGGCAGGCGTTGCGAGCGCCTGCCGGTGACTCTCAGAAAAGGTGCGACGCATCAACGTCGTTTGAGCGTCGCACCTTGGCGCTTTGCAGGATGGGTCGGGTTATTTCTTGAGTGCGAAGGCGACGCCACCGCCGACAACCAGACCGACCAAAACGGCGATCAGAATGGCAATCAGATTGCTGCCGCCCTCTGCGGGAGCTGGAACTTGCTCAATGTTCGATTGCGCTTTCGCTTTTTCTAGCTCCGCCTGGAGATTCTTCGCCTCCATTTGAGCGGCCTCGGCCGTAGCTTCCGCCTCTTTCGCCTTGGCTTCCGCCTCCTTCAGCTTCGCCTCACTCTCTTGCAGTTTCTGGATGGCCTCCTCATACTTCGCGGCGGCTTCGGTGTCACCAGCAGCAACCGCATCATGCACCAGCTGGTTCAGCAGGTCGATATGCTCTTGATCGGTAACCACTCGACCATATTTGGCGATGACCTGATCGGTCCAGAAGGCTGCATCCGCCATGTTCTGATGGCACCCCATGCAAAGACCGACGCGTTCCATGCGGGTTCGTTGGTCAGCAGTCAGGGGACCAGAACCAGGCC
>WFTO01000183.1 GCA_015485435.1 Anaerolineae bacterium
GTGTTGGGAGAGATGCCATCGACACTCAAATCAGGATTCAATCCTTGCACCTGAGGCCGTAATGTGAGGGTTAAGCTGCCTTCAATGGGCTCGATCTGAATATGGACCACAGCCGCCTGCTGGCCCACGGCGGCCACAGTCTCGGGCAGGACGAGAGGCACGCGCTCCTCGATATCCTCGGTCGCCCCGGTGATGTCAACGGGAACAGTCTCCACAAAGGGAGGCATTTCTTTGAGCACATCGGGATCGCCAAACAGGGTCACGGTTGCTGGAGTCACGGTGATGCCGGTGATGCGATAGTTGGCGGCAGGTTGCCCCTGTACTTTGGGCAAGACGGTTTTTTCGGCGAAGCCCTGCCGTTGCACAATGGGCACCAGAATGGATGCCGTGGGAGGTTCGACTTCCAGGCCTGAGACAACCAGCCCATTGGCGTCGCGCAACGTCACGAAATCGGTCACCTTGATGTCCTCGCGGGCGTCGGTGAGTCGGGCTGTGATCTGCGCCTGGACGACCTGTTCCACTTTCGGCTCGGGGCCGCGAACCAATACCTTGGTAGGGGTGATGATGGGCGTTGCCGCCAGATACCCAAAGGGAGGATCGCCGATGAGGTTGGCGGTGACAGGCACTTCCTTTTCGACTTTACGATTAAGCTTGACGAGAACGGCATCGGGATAAATGTTGATGATATCCACCCCGACCAAGGAGTAGTCGACCTGGATTTTCACCTCTTGTGCGCCGGGCTGGGCGTCGCTGAGGTCGATGTACGCGCTGAAATCGGAGGGGGAGATGGTATTCAACAACCCCTGCGGCCCGCGAATGCGCAGGTCCACGGTGTCGGGAAGGTCGGGTTGTTGCTCGTCAAATACGAGATCGTCGGGTAAATTGCGCACACTCACCGGCACATCTTGGACGAGGGCGGTGACAATGGGGTTCTGTTGTTGCATGGCCACCACCCAAACGATGATGGCCAAGATCAACGCCAGGATGAAAGAGCCCAACCGATCCATCCACACCGAACGGGGAACGTCGAAATCGAACTCGTTCATATGGTCTCCTCCGCCTCGAACAAATCTCGGCGGGCTTCGTAAAAACGACCAAGGATGAATCTCAAGCGTTTTTCATCCAGACGTCGGGCCAGACGCCCATTACGGGCGGCCGAGATGGTGCCGGTTTCCTCACTGACCACAATCGCCAGAGCGTCGGTGTCTTCGGTTACGCCGATAGCTGCCCTATGTCGAGTGCCCAACGAGGTGTCGGGCAAAGCTCGTTGGGTCAACGGCAATACACAGGCTGCGGCGACGATCTGATCGCCGCGAATGATGACTGCACCATCATGCAAAGGGGTGCCAGGATAGAAGATGGTGATGAGCAATTCGCGATTGATGGTGGCGTGGATGGGCACGCCAGTTTCGATGAACGGATCAAGGCTCACGGTGTCTTCCAACACAATGATGGCGCCATAATGAAGTTTTGACATCCGGGTCGTGGCCGCAATCAATTCGCTGATGATTTTGGACTGCATGGTGTCGTGACGCTGGCGACTGAAAAACATGCGTGTACGGCCCACGCGTTCCAAAGCGCGCCGCAATTCGGGCTGAAAGATGACAGGCAATGCCACCAGAATCGCCAGGCTCGATGTCCGCACCAACCAATTGAACGCGGTCAGATCGGTGATGCTTCCGGCCAATGCAACGACGAGAAACACAATGAGCAGCCCGCGTAACAATAGCACCGCTTGGGTGCGGGCGAAGAAACGAAGCAGCACATAGAAAACCAGGGTCACCAATAAGATGTCAACAGCGCTGACCCAGGTAAATTGGCTGAAAATGGCCAGAAGATTTTCCACGAGTTTATTTTACACAAAATTGACGGAGATGTCAGAGATAAAGGGGACGTGATTGACAGGATGAAGAAGGAGCTGGAGTCCAGCTCAAGGGCTTGGGGCTAGGGCAGTTCGCGCAGCTTAGCAAGCGCCAGCGGATCCTGAGCGCGTCCAGGCGATATGAAGACGCCTTTTTTCACCGCTGACACCCATTCGTAATCAACTAGAAAAGGACGGATGCCGATAGCCGTCATGCCTCGAGACTTCAACAGTTGAAACACCTGATTTCGGGTCCAGATGCGCCCAGGCAACCAACGGGCGCCTGGTCCAGTTCGATTTGTGATCAACAGCAACCCGCCGGGACGTAATACCCGAATGAGTTCATCCAGTGCGTGGATAGGATCGGGCATGAACTCCAACGCTTCCAGGCAGGTTACCACATCGAAAAAAGCATCTTCAAAGGGAAGGGATTGTGCAGACTGATGGATGAAGTGATAACGATCATGCGAAGTCAATCGTTCCTTGGCCACCTGCAGCATGTTATTAGATGCGTCCAGCAATACCCAACGGGCATCGGGCAGCAATCCACTCAGTTGCACGGCCAGAGGCAAGCGACCGGTACCGGTAGCCACGTCTAGAATCAATGGTGGGCGTCGGCGCTCACCAATCAGCGCCACGAAAGGTTGTGCGAGATACTCAATCTCATCTTGCAAATCCCAGTCTTTAATGGTATCGTAATGGCGAGCATAAAGGTCATATAACCAAACGACGACCTTTTCACCCAGATACACACCCTCCGTTACGAAAAATAGCCAATAAATTGCCAGTGCAATCAGGGCCAAGAGCGCAATGAACAACAGGGTAAGCAGGAGGAGGTGGTGCAAGATATGAATGCAATGATCACAAAATGGGTGTATCGAATATACGTCCTGCTTATTGTACACCACGTCCCCCTCAAGCTGGAAGGCCCATGAGGCATGAATCCAGGGCTTTTTGGCAAAATCATTAAGCTCCGGTCACGCTGGAAAATAGTGCAAGGTGAAAAAAGGCGTTTTCCTATCGATCTTTCTTTTTCAGCGCCCTCGAGCATTCAGGGTTTGGCCACTACCTGGTCCGCCATTATACTTGTCTGCGAGCACGAACACCCCCACCGGGATGTATCCTCCCCCAGGTGAGCGCCTCATCGACGCCCCCATTTCGCCTACGGAGACCCCAGCATGATTCGCACCATTTTCATGGGAACCCCTGATATCGCCGTCCCCAGCCTGCAAGCGCTGCTCGAACACCCAGAGTTTGATGTGGTCGGCGTGGTCACGCAGCCCGACCGACGAGCAGGCCGAGGAAGGAAGCTCACCCTCTCCGCGGTGAAGGCATTCGCCCTGGCTGCAGGGATTGAGACTATCTTGCAACCAGCCCGGTTGCGCGACCCCGACGCGGTAGAAGCGCTTGCCAAGCTCAATCCAGACCTTATTGTCGTGGTGGCGTATGGACAGATATTACGCCCGAATGTGCTCTCTTTGCCAAGGCATGGATGCATCAACGTACATGCCTCACTGCTTCCGCGATGGCGCGGGGCTTCGCCCATCACCGCGGCCATCCTTGCAGGCGATCCCATCACCGGGGTCACCATTATGCGTATGGATGAGGGGATGGACACCGGCCCTATTCTCAGCCAGCAAGCCGAAATCATTCAGCCACAGGATACGACTGCAACCCTCAGCGACCGACTGGGGCGGCTTGGGGCGACATTACTTATAGAAACGCTGCCCTGCTATCTCGAAGGAAAGATCTCCCCCAGACCTCAGGACCACGAGCATGCAACGATCTGTCGGCTGATTAAGAAGGAGCATGCCCGTATCGATTGGACCCGGCCAGCTATCGAAATCGAACGCATGGTGCGGGCCTATCAACCCTGGCCCATCGCCCACACTACCTGGAAGGGCAAGATTCTGAAAATCGGCGCAGCATCGGTAGCAAAAGGTCATGCAGAACCAGGTCAGGTCATTCCCTGGCAGAGAAAAGCGGCCGTGGGCACAGGGCAAGACCTCCTCGTCATCGAACAAGCACAATTGCCAGGAAAGAAAATGTTAGCTATTGCCGACTTTTTACGGGGTCGCCCCGATTTCCTCGGCGCCAAGTTGGAGTAACTCTTATGAATATCGTGGGTCATATTTGGAAAAAAGGACCATTAGTTTTGTTGGGCATTGTCAGTGTGACGCTCTCTCTCTTGCTTTCACCCGACCAAGCGCTCACCTTTCTTTCCTCTTCGCCGCCGCCCCCCCCGCGCCTGCAGGTGTCTGCATGGATGCCCACCTCATGGGATGCAGAAAGTGCACGCGCATCCTTTCGCAGCAACATCAGACAACTTGCCACCATCAGCCCCTACTGGTACGCAGTGCGATCCGATGGCCAACTCACGCCACTGGCTGGCGCCCGCGATCCTCTCTTGCTGGCTGAAGCCAGATCAGCCGGCGCCAACGTCATCCCCACCATCAGCAACAGTTATAATGGTGATAGAATCCATACGATTCTCAATGATGAGGCATTGGCCGCGGCTCACCGCCAGGCCATCGTAGACGAAGTGGTGCGTTATGGGTATGATGGCATCGATTTGGACTACGAAAACCTTCACGCCGATGACAGAGACCGCTATTCCGCCTGGGTCCAGGAGCTTGCCGCTGCACTCCACGCCCGAGATAAACGATTAACCGTCACAGTGCAGCCCAAAACCTTTCATGCGATTGGATGGGATGGGCCCGGCGCACACGACTATCGTGCCCTGGCCAACGCCGCGGACGAATTACGCGTCATGATCTATGGTTGGTGTTGGAAAACCGGATGCGTAGGCAGTGCGCCCCCGGGCCCCATTGCGCCGATCCATTGGATGCAACGAGTCATCGACTATGCAAAAACGCAGGCTCCAGCGGATAAAATCGTCATCGGATTGCATCTTTACGGGTACGACTGGCAGATAGGCGCGACCTCACTGAACGCAAAGCAAGCGCAACGCCAGGAGGCCTGTTTCTCTCCCCCCGAGCCCATGGCATTTGAAGACGTCACAGGACGGGCGTTGGTGTGGGCCGAAGCCGATGCCCTCCTCAAGAGCAACAACGCCACATTGCAATGGTGGGAGGAGGATGACCAAGGCCTGGTGCAAGAACCCTGGTTCAGCTACGACAATGGCCAGCACGTCGTTGCCTTCGCCAACGCCGACAGCGTTGAAGCGCGAGTGCAGATTGTAGAACAAGAAGGCCTGCGAGGCGTCATATTCTGGCGCCTCGGCGGCGAAGACCCGGTATTGTGGGATCGGCTTCCGCATCGAAGTTACACCACCTACCTGCC
>WFTO01000184.1 GCA_015485435.1 Anaerolineae bacterium
ACTTACACCAGTGGCGAATACAATGACGTCAGCGTCTATGGAAAGGTGGGCATGCTCACCGTCAACCCCAACCCGCTGGATGTGCCAGCCCCCACCGACGTCGTGACCACAACCATCGAGGTCTCAGCCTCCGTGGCCATGGACGACCTCGTGGCTGAGGGTTTCGGCCTTGGCTTGCCACAAGAATACACCGATCTTCCTGTCAAACAGGATGATCCCAACGATCCCACGACATCCAGTTACACCCAAACCGTGACCATTAATCATGCCGCTTCGCTCTCGGTGGACATCTATGGTCAGGCTGGCGACGATCTCGATCTCTACCTTGTCAACCCATACGGACAAATCGTTGCCGCCTCCACAACTCCCACCTCCGAAGAGCATGTCACGGTGAAGTTCCCCATGGATGGCGATTGGACCATCCTGGTGCATGGCTGGAGCGTTCCTGCTGGCGAAAGCACCTTCAACATGACGGTCAATGCAGTGCAGGGCTATGACGTCAAAGTGGTCAACATTCCCGAAGGTCCCTTTGCCGCCAACGAGCTCATTCCTATCACCCTGGAAATCAGCCACGATATGACGCTGGGCGATGTCCTCCAGGGTTCAGTGCTGCTCGGGCCCTCGCTGGCGCCTGGCCTGGTTGAGGTGCCTATCACCGTCACCGCGGTGAACCCCGATCCGGTGACTGTCGAACTACCGCTGACCGCAGACACCTGGGTCAACGGCGGTGACACAGCCATGAACTACATGTATGACACCAAATTGGTCGTCCGACCCACAGGCCTGGACAACGCACTGCTCTCCTTCGACCGCACCGCCCTGCCCGTTGGCGCAGACATCGTCAGCGCGGAATTGACGGTGAACGTGGTCTTTGAATCCGGCGCCGCAGGCAAACAGTTGTTGGTCATGAACGTTGAGCCCTTCGATCCCACCGCCGTGACCTATGCTACCGGGCTGGATTACTACAATCCTGGTCCGGGCACGGAAGTAGCCCCAGGCGCGCTTTCCCTGGACGCTACCGAGCAAATCAAGGCGTGGGATGCCTTGGACGCTCCTGGCAATGCACAACTTGCCATCGCAGCGGATGGTCCGTTGGGTCGTATCGTTATGGACAGTGCAGAAGCGGCAAACGCCAATCCTGGCGTCTCCTTTGCTCCTGTGCTGAAGGTCACTTACGTGCCACAACGAGACTAATCCTCTCTCATTTCCAGCACAAAAGGCCCCGGGCTCTCTCGGGGCCTTTTTCTATGCGGAATCTTACGGGATATGTTACGATCATGTCCTTAAACCAGCGTCTCCCCAAGGTCGTTAGGCCTAACCTTTCAACGCATCAAGCTATTATGTCTGTGCTCCGTCGGAACCTCCTTATCCTACTGCTGTTCACCCTGCTGACGCTCTTGTTCACCTGGCCGTTGCTTCCCAATATTTTCACGCATGTCCCAGGCGACGGCATTGATGATCCCTCATTGGCGTGGAATTTATGGTGGGCCAAAGCAAGTTTTGTCGATCGGGCGGGAGAGCAGGGCTTGATCCATAATCCATTTGATGGGGATAGCATGTTTTATCCCATCGGCATTAATCTCGCATTTTATACGCTCACACTTTTCAATGGCGCTCTCAGTATTCCATTGCAAAGCGCTTTTTCTCTTATCTTCACCAATAATCTACTCCTGCTCAGCAGTTTTGTGCTTTCGGGGTTTGGGGCTTATCTGCTGACCCTCGAATTTCTTGTCTTGTTCAAACCATCGCTTTCCTCGACGAAGGATCGCTGGTCCAACGATTCTCTGACGTCCATACGGTTGGCGGCTCTTCTGTCGGGCCTGCTCTATGCATTTGCTTCCGCCAAATTATTTTACGCATCATTAGGTCAATTTAATATTGCTTCCTCGCAATGGTTGCCCTTTTTGGCTTTGTATCTTTTGCGGGGCCTACGAGGATCGTGGCGATGGCAAGATGGATTTTTTATGGGGCTTTTTCTGCTCTTTCAGGTTTGGGCCGAATTAACCTTTGGTGCATTTGGCGTGTTGCTGATTGCACTGGTAACTTTGGGCGTCATGGTTAAAGCATTCAAGCCGTGGCACGACATCAAAACATATTGGCGGCAAATCCATGCCCCTTTTTTCAACGCGCTCATGGCCGCGATCATGTTCATCGTGGGATTAAGCCCCTATCTGGCCAATATGTTGCCCGATATGCGTATGTATGGGGATTTTTTGGTCGAGGGAAATGGTTTTTCCGATATCTTTTCTGCAGACCTGGTGGGTTTTCTGGTTCCCACGCAGCTACATCCTCTTTTGGGCGGCATTATTCGCTCTCTCAGCGACAATTCAGCTCTCAGGCCTGATGGCTCCCAATTCATGGTGAACAAGGGCCAGCATATTTATCCGGGTTATGTGGTTCTCTTACTGGCGCTCATCGCGCTATGGTCCTTTCGCAAAAGATGGCGCATGTGGGCGGTGGCCGCGCTCACGGGCTTCTTTCTATGGGCAGCCATGGGACCGGAAATCAGAATCAATGG